>JAZDDD010000699.1:0-11631 GCA_036679545.1 Gemmatimonadota bacterium
GACCGCCATACGTGCCATCGAAACCTTCTTCTGCGACTCCCACGACCGTTACCATCCGATCATTCACCGTGATCGATTGTCCGACAAGAGTGGAATCCATTCCCCAACGGGAGCGCCACAGATCGTGGCTTACAACGGCGACAAGACCGCCAGGGAAATTGTCACCGTCGTCCAATAGGCGGCCAATCGCGGGACGCACGCCGAGCAAGCGGAAGAAGCTAGGAGACAAAAATGTGGTTGCTACCAACGCCGGTTCCTGACCACCAGCCGTGACGGCAACGTTATCAAAATCCGCGATCCCCATATCGCTGAATGCCGCGATACCACTTTTCCAATCAACGAAATCAGGGTAGGAAACCGCCCGTTGCTCTAGGGCACCGGCATCGGGTTTGTACGTTTCGAAAATTCGAACGAGACGTCCCGCTTCGGGAAACGGCACCCCTCGAAAAACAAGGGTGTTGACGACAGAGAAGATAGAAGTGGTTGCGCCGATACCGATCGCAAGAATGAGGATGGCCATAGTGGCAAAGAGTGGCGATCGCCGCAAGCCACGCAACGCAAAACGCACATCCCTGAACGTCAGCCCGACCTGCAACCTTAGCGATCCACGCCACGGGGCTCGCAGGCCGTTGTTCCGCCGAGGCACTTGCAACGGACTGGCCACCCGAACGAGACGTTCACCAATACCCTGGAAGAGTACTTCTACAACCGCGACGATACCGCGAACGACACCGGCATCATTGTAGTACTGCTCGAAGGTTTCGATCATGCGGGCCCCAAAACGGCGGCGAAACTCGCTTGGAAAGCTAAACAACGCAACGCGGTAGAAAACTGAGAGTATCCGGATCATAACTCCGCCTCAGCGGTTTTCTTGATAAGATTACGACGACGCGCTGCCTCAACCAAACCGCTCAAACGTTCCGCCTCCGCTTCGGCAACCGCGTGGCCGAATTCCGTAACGGCAAACACCCGCCGCCTCGAATCAGGCTCTTCGTTTCCGCCCGCCTCTTCAATCAGGCCATCATCCAACAGGTGTTGTAACCTTCGATAGAGCGCCCCCGGTAACAACACGACTCTACCCTCGGTGACCTGAGCAAGCTGACGCATCAGCGCATACCCGTGACACGGACTATCAAGTAAAACGAGGAGAATATGGAATGCGTCAGGCTTCAGCGGTACATGATCATACGGGTTCATAACGTCTCAACGGACTGGTATTCACAATGTATATTCACAATTTGTGAATAGTCAATATCTGATGTCGTCGTCGTGCTAGAACCCTATGCGGTTTGTGGCGCGCGGAACCGCTCCGCCCCACGAGGCAACCCCGGTCCCGGCCCCACAAGTACCACGGTATCTCCAGCGTCAAATACAAAATCCGGACCGATGTCGTATTCGGGTACCGCATCGCGGATAACCGCAACGACCGTACACTTGGTCTCTTTCCGAAGTCCCAGGTCCCGTAACGAGCGTCCAACCGCCGGCGAACCTTCCTCTACAGCCAACAACTCGAGCGCGTGTTGAATGCCGAGGAAGTTGAGTTCATCCAGATGGAGCGCCTCTTTGGGCAGACCACGCAGAATGCCGTATCCCTCGGTGCGCATCGCATCGAGTTCTGCTTGGATCGTGTTCGACGGTATGCGATAGTGGCGCATGACACGCTGGAAAAGCTCCAGTGCGGCCTCGTACTCTTCCACGACGACATCCGTCGCGCCCGCGGGTATCAACTCCCGCATGGCAACCACGTTTCGTGTCCGCACCAGAATCTTGATTGTCTGACTCATCGCCCGGGCCGCCGTCACCCCCCGACGCTCATCAATGATCGACGAGATGAGGAATATCAGAACACGTGCGCTGTTGATGCCCGCCTTTCCCAGGACCTCACGACTCGAGCCGTCACCGAAGTAAATTGGCTCACCCTCGTCTCGGGCACTGCGCACAAGCTCGTCGTCGAGTTCGAGAATGACATATGGCACATGGGCAGCACGGAGCACCCGAGCCAGATGCCGTCCCGCCAAGCCAAACCCAACGATGATCGCGTGGTCTTTCAGCTCGGGGCCACCGGTCGTAACGTCCGGCGCGCCCAGCCCCGACCGACGCGCCAGGGCGGACCCGGCACGCTGACCACCGACGATTACCATCGGAGTGATGAGCATCGAGATAACGGTCGCCGACAGAAACAGTTGATACAACGATGGCTCGATGACCTGCGCGCCGATGGCCACAGTCGCGAGCACAAAGGAAAACTCACCCACTTGGGCCAACGCGAGCCCTGCCGCAACCGCAACCCCAAGCGACATTCGCAACGCGAACCTCACGATCACCACGACAATTGCCGCCTTGCCGACGACCACACCCACCGCCGTGCCGGCAACCACACCCGGGTTCTCCACGATGAATCCTAGATCGAGCAACATGCCAACGGACGTAAAGAAGATCCCACTGAAAAGAACACGAAACGGCAATACGTCGGACAACGCTTGCGCGCCGTACTCCGACTCAGAAATCACAAGACCGGCTACAAAAGCACCAAGCGCCATTGCCAATCCAACGGATGCGGTCGCATACGCGGCACCCAGCCCAAAAAGGCCAACGGTGAGTGTGAACAGTTCTCGATTCTGAAGACCCGCAATGCGAGCCAGCACAACAGGGATTATGAAACGTGCCGTGACCACCACACCTGCAAGCACGCCGAGACTGATGGCGATTTGACGGACGCCACCGGCAAGGGTAGAAGGAGAAGCGGGACCCAGGACACCGACAACGACGATTAGTGGCACAACCGCGAGGTCCTGGAACAGCAGAGTTCCCACGACCACGCGACCGTACGGCGTGTCCAGTTCCCGCCTGTCTGACAACGCCTTGAGCACAATGGCGGTCGACGACAAGGCGACCAAACAACCGAACGTCAAAGCCGGACGCCAGTCGAGGCCAAACATCACGCTCAATGCTGTGGCCGCCGCGATGGTGACCACCAGTTGGAGACCCCCGCCAATCAAAACCGTGGTCCACATGCGAACGACGCGCGAGAACGACATCTCCAGGCCGATCTCGAAAAGCAGCAAAACCACGCCGATCTCCGCAATGACCTGCACTTCTTCGGAACGCTCGATGAGTCCCAGAACGTGCGGGCCAATCAGGATGCCAGCTATGAGGAATCCCACCGTAGACGGAGCCCGCAACCGCTGCGCAACGGCCACCACGGGAATGGCAAACGCAATGAGGATCAGAAGATCGCGGAGGATGTGGAGGTCGGGCATGGTGAGTGACGCGCCAGAAAGTTCCCCCGAAGCTAACGGGTCTCCGGCCGATCAGGAGCCCATGGTCACTCTACATGCCGACGACTAGAACTCCCAACGCAACCCAAGCGACGGCAAAAATGGCAACATTTCCTCACCATTGCCCCTCCTGCTCGTCAATTGACCGTCGTTGAACCGAACCGAATAGAAATATGATCTCAGGTTTTTACGGTTGTAGAGGTTGAACATGTCGAAATATGCTTGGAGTGTGCCGCGGCCAAGCGGGAAGTTCCTCGTAACCCGGAAGTCTATTCGGTGATACGACGGAAGTCGTTCCGCGTTGAGGGCGGAAAAGTCACGGGTCAGTTCGACCGTGCCATCCGCGAGCGTGTCAGCGCCAAATACGGACTCAGTGATGGGCCAGCCCGAGTGGAAGTGGAACGCCGCAGAGATATGCCATCTATCACTGGGGCGATGTATTACCGAAAGGGTCAATGCGTGCCGCTGATCGAATGTCCGAGGGACCCACTGCCCGTCGATATTATCACGCGCCTCCGATAACGCGTAGGCAACCGACCAGGCCCACGCACCGCCAACATCCCGCTGCACAAACAACTCGGCGCCACGCGCCTCGCCGTTGTCCGGATCAATTCCAACTCGATCCCATTCCACCTCGGCAAAGGGATCCAGCTCGCGATCCAGGCTGAGAAAACGCGGCCGTTGATCAGCATACACTCTTCGATACGCCTCGCCGCGAAGTGTGACGCCACCTATTCGATGTTCTACCCCTACGGCCATCTGATCCGCGCGGTCCGATGGGAAAAACGATTGCACGCCATCACCTACGTCCAATTGATGTATGCCGTGAGACTGGAAGTAACGGCCCAAACTTCCCCGTATCGTCGTAGCACCACTCAAATCGTACGAAGCGAACACCCGTGGACCCACATCGTTGTCGCCCGTGTGCGTTACCCGATCATAACGAGCGCCGATTTCGAAGGTAAACCCCTCTACCGGTTGGACACGTAACGCCGCGTACGTTGCCAGTTCTTCGCCCCGCGGCTCGATGTCAACTGTCAACGTGTCGAATCGTGCAACCAGCTCGGAGCCACTCGATCCGCGAACCGAACGTGTTTCGGCCTGATACAAATAATCGGCACGCTGATGCTTTGCCTCGACCCCCACCTTGAGCAAAGCACGGTCAGAAAACGAAAAACCGAAATCGACCCGCCCACCACCAACATTAAGTGTCCGGCCATCTGAAACGAATGCTCGTTCCGGTCCACGAAGGCGTCGATTCTCATCGAACCAACCACCACGTTCCCGGTTAACCCGCCCAACGAATGCTATGGCTTGCATCGAGATGTTGTCCGACCAATCGGCACTCCACGTTGACCATCCGTAGTTGCTGTTCCAACGGCTTTCAAGCAAACCGTCCTCATCGAAGTCGGCAAAGTTGAGGTCGTCGAAAGCGTGCAACGTGTTAAACGTCATCCGGTGTCGGTCGCTGAGCTGATACTCCAACTTCCCCAACACATCCCAGTACACGGGCGACAGGTTGTCGTCGCCTCCCGTGAGCTTGAGGGCGACATCGAGATAACCCCGCCTCGCAGATACTAACCACTGACCGCGTCCACCAGAAAACGCTCCCTGATTCATGAGGCTCAGGTTCGTGATACTGACACCCAGCGTCGTGCGTGTTTGCGCCGTCGGAGGTATCCGGGTCCGCATCGAAACCAATCCGGCGGTGTGATCTCCGTACTCTACACCGAATCCACCGGTCGCCAAATCAATGCCACCCACTGAGTACACATCTACAATGCCGAGCACACCGTCAAAGTCTTTGAGATGATAGGGCTCATAGAGTTCCATACCGTCGAGCAGGACGAGTAATTCCTGATCGGTACCGCCACGAACATTGAGACGTGTTGAAATGTCACCGGCCGCGAGCCCGGGTAGCCGCTTTATGGCACGAAAGACATCCTCCCCTACCTGTGGGATGGTTTCGATGTCCTCGCGTGACAGCGTTTGGTTTGACACAACGTTGGCATCCAAAACACCAAAGCGACCCGGTGTCACGACTATGTCTCGTAACCGCGTCGCGGCAGGACTGATGACGATCGTGACATCCACGGTGTCGCCCTCGACAACGTCCACGATTGCTGAGCCTACCCGGTAGCCGATCCGCCGTACTTGCAGTTCACGTGTACCTGTCGGCACACCCTCCAGAAAAAACCGGCCGTCCACACCGGTGGTCGTGCGGAGGCGCCGTGGTGTAAACTGCACGATGACACCGGAGACACCTGTACCGGTCAACTCGTGTACCACGATACCACGCACGTGCCCTTGAGCCAGCGCGGCCTTATGGCAGCAAAGGAAAACGAAAAACGTACTCAACATGACCCGGGTGATCGGTCGATACATCACAACCCTCCAGCGGTGTCGCACATCAATCTGAAAACGATTGACATCTATGGAACCGTACATATGGCGGCAGGACGGTAGGACGGTAGGGCGGTAGGGCGGTAGGGCGGTACGTTACGCACCGGGTGAAAGCGACACGATCATCTCGCCTTCGCGTACGACTTCGTCTCGGAAAATCTGCACCGAGTCATCATTGGAGATCCGTATGACTATTTGGCGAACTGACGGGGGAATCTGCACATTGTAAGACGACTGAGACCCTGGTGAGTTTTGGATCGACAGGCCGCCACCGGTTACCATCAGCGCGTCAGCAGCACCAGATCCCGCAATGCTCCCGCGCGCCTGTGTGCCCTCCACGGCGACAATCGTCAAGACACCTTCACGCTGATGTTGAGCGATGAAGACTTCGAATCGTTGTCCATCTGGAACGAACGCCACCGACGAGGTATTCAGTTGTACCGAGGTGGGTGGGTCGGCTGCGTCTTGAGAATCCGCTTGCGAATCGGTCGATTGAATCACATTCCGAATGAAGTCGATGACCCAACCACGCACTGGCGTAACAGCAAACGTGGCCACACCAATGCCGCAAACTATCAACGCCGCTCGCAACGATGTTCGAGTATACCACGGCGGGACACGGCTGCTTTTTGGAATGATTGCCAGCTGAGGAGGGCGGACTCGCCGCGTAACGAATGGGGGTGTTACCCTCGGGATGGAGACATCGCGCAAAAACGACTCAAGGTCAGATGTGGAGGCGGACAACGATTCAACCGTCTGTTGACAATCGGCGCAGCGCGATAGGTGCTCTTCGACTACCCGGGCATCCTCTCCAGACAACTCCCCGTCGATAAACCCCAAAAGATCCGCATCCACCGGATGAAATAGCGTTTGTGTCATTAGAGTTGCGCCTCCCGCGGAGACAACTTTGCGGAGAGTTTGCGAAGCCCACGAGCGCCGACCGCTCCAATAGAGTTCATCGGAACATCAAGTGTGGCTGCGATTTCCTTGTATGAAAACCCCTGAGCACGCATCAGCAAGATTGCCCTCTCCTTGGGCCGTAGTAACTTGAGTGCTCCACGAACGGCCTCGCGACGTTCCATCTGTTCAAGTTGAGCATCCGGGACGGGATCCTGTGACATCGGGAAATCACCGCCCCTTTCGGCAACGATTTCTGCCCGTCGAGTGGCCACACGCATGGTGTCAAACGCAAAATTTGTTGCCACTCTGTAAAGCCACGAACGTATCTGCGCCTGCGATGCTGGTGGTTTCTCGTTCAACCGTACGAAAGCCTCCTGCGCGGCGTCCGCCGCAAGATCTGCGTCACCGGTGAGACCCACGAGATATCGCGTGATTTCCTCATGGTGCATGTGGAACAAGGCCGTCACATCCAACATCAGAAAATGAATCGCAATCCTGCCTCGATATGACGGCGCATTCCTGGCACAAACGTGTCCTGCGCCGCGCCGCAAAACCCGTCGAATTGGGTCGTCCTACGGCACTCGTTTGCGTCAACAGCATAGGACGCGGCACGCGCGGTGTTCAGAACGTTTTGTATTTGGACATGAGCGCCAAGCGTCCACTCGCTAAACGAGCGAGTCCACTCAATACGTACGTTTGCTCCCGTGGCCCACGGAGCACGCTCGGCATTTGGCGCCTCTACAGTGGTTGGTACAATTGCATCGCAAAACCCGCCTGGTACGTAGTTGCTACAGTCGTACGTTCCCGGATGCAGACGAGTAAACGGCGCACCGGATGCAACCGAGAAGGCACCACTAAAACCAATACGCCCAGAGGCAATCGGCTTTTGCAAGGTCGTATTCAAGGAGATATCAAACACGTGGCGTCTGTCCGTTGGCGCTGGAAACGTGAAACCGTCCGCCGTGTAGGTTGAAAAGCCGAGCGTGTACGCGAACGAACTGGTCCAATCACCGGTCAGTTTTTGGATAGACACCTCCGTCCCCCACGCATCATTCGACGCCTCAACGAAGAATCGGTCGTCATCCGTAGAGCCGGGCGCCGGGTCCGTGATGGCGAGGTTATCCGTTTCTCGCCGGTAGACATGTACAGCGGCGAACCAATCACCGTCCAGCCACCAATCGCCACCTAGCGTGCTAACGTCACTTACCAACGCACGTCCACTTGGTGCCAATACCCAGACGGGACTCGCAGTCAAGCCTGGACCAAAGGGAAGCCCGGACGGTGCAAGCGGTACCGCGTACTGCGCATGTTGCGCAGTCGCAAAAGAAAAGCGGAGACGGTCGTTGACATCATGCCGCACAGCAACGTAGGGTTCAATGAGTGTCTGTTTGCTTCCATCGTACATCTCCCCACGAATGCCAGCGCGAATCACCCAACGATCCCCGGGCCTCCACCAACGTTCCGCCCATAACCTCCCGACGTTTAAAGCCTCTGAATACTCAAGCGTATACAGGTAGGTGAGAATCGAATACGGTGTCGGCGGCGCGCCAAAGTACGACGACCGATAGCGGCCGAGTTCGTAGCCGACACGCCAACGAATACCCATAGTCTGTGGGTCAGATGTGACCCACTCCCCCTGGACCGTGACATATCGCAGGGCGTTATCCGTCGGTTCTTGTGTGGGTTGATCGTCGAAGGCAGCCAACGGTACCCGCGGGTCAATCTGCGAGGCATGCGCGGAAAAACGACTAAAGCCAACGGTCTGACGAAACGTTCCACTACCCAACGGGAACCGGAGGGTGGCACGAGCCAAGGTCGATCCCCAATTGATGCGATTGTTGGCCGGCCCACCATCGAGAAAACCGTCGATCCAATCGCGTTGCCAAAGACCGGAAACCTCGAGTGTCACGTTGTCCTTTATGAGGGCGTCGCCCCGGAACACAACATCTACGAATTCATTTGGAATGTCCGGCGTAAAACCATCAGCAGTGCGGGCCAACTTTCTCGTGGGTTGCAACCAGGATCGTGAACTGGTCACAACAGTACCAACCCGCCCACCCAGCCATCGTCGGCTTAGAGAAGCACCCAACCGAGACCCCGATGCCGACACCCGACCGGCCAATGCTTCTGCGCCGGCTGCGCGGGATCGTAAATCGATGACTGCCGCCGCACCTTCGGCAATCGACGGTGGACGAATCCCCGGATAGAGAAAAGCGGCACTCAGAGCATCCGGATCTATCGAGGAACTCAGTCCACCTGAGTGAACAGGATTAAAAATCGGTAGACCATCGAAAACGACACGTGTATGGCCGGCGGGTGCCCCTCGTACCCACGGCTCGGCCTGCCAATCATCACGACCACTCACTCCTGGTAACTGCCGCAACGCCCGAAGGATGTCGCGCTCTCCAAGCGTAACCGCTCCCTCGACCTGGTCTTCGCTGACTACCTGAACGTCGGTCGCCACGAAGTTGTCCCGTCGCCAACGCTGGAGGGCTGCAGCGTCGAATGTGGGTTGCTCATCACGGGACGGCCGGGAAAACATGTCTGCCGGCGCCGCCCGTGTCTCGATTCGATCGAGCCGTATGGGAGCAACGGACAACCCGACGGACAACTGCAGTCCACTTGGGCCGTCTAGCTGAAGATCCAAAGTCGAAGGCCGATATCCGATGCGGCGGATCAACAACCGATAGTGGCCGGGAGAGACGTTGACGAACCGATATCGCCCCTGCGAGTCCGTCATCCTCCCGCGAGCACCAACGACGGCATTCAACTCGGATCGATCAGCCGGGAACACTCCATAGTTTTCGGCGATGAGCGTGACCCGCGCATACCCAATGGGACGGCCTGACGCACCATCGACCACAAGCCCACTCAAGTCGCCGGGCGAGGACTGTTGGCCCAACACAACCCGCGGAATGGCCAACAGTACAATACCGAGGAATATGGACGTTCTGAGGCAAACCATGGTTCTGGGGGTCATCTGGTCATGAAAACGTTTGGCGTTGCCGGTTTCGTACACGTTCGATCTACCATATACGATGGTAACCGGACCGAGTTCCGGATGTACGAATCGGATCGGTCGAATCGTTGACTCGGAGGGCAGGTAGGACGCCAAAATTCGACAGGAGATGGTACGTTGCGATCTGGATTTGTCATAGCGAGTCTGCTTGTCATCGGATGCGGCGACGCAAATGGACCTGCCGCCGTACCTGATCGTCCGATCAATCTCGGCCTCGAAGACTTTGTCTTTCAAGGGCCGAATGGCCAACGCATTCCGGCGCAATCGGGCAGACTGTGGCTCGAAGTAGAAGACGGGTCAAGCAGCCAGGCCGTCTCATTCATACGCTTATTGGCAAAGACGGAAACACCCGGACCACCATTCATCTATTTGGCTGGAGGTCCCGGCGGCTCGGGGATCGCCACCGGGAATGGCGACCGCTTTGGATACTTCGACCGATTGCGCGAGGTGGCCGACGTCATCCTCTACGATCAACGGGGGACCGGCCTATCCACTCCGAAATTAGACTGTAACCGTAACTTCTCTCTCCCACTGGACCGGCCTGTGGACCGCGTCGAAGCCGCCGCTTTGTGGAGCCAACAGTCAGGCCAATGCGCCGCCGATTTACGTGCGCGAGGTGTAGACCTCAGCACCTACAATACGGAACGCAACGCGGACGATATCGAGGCTTTGCGACAAGCATTGGGAATCGAAAAAATCGCGGTCGTCGGTTACAGCTATGGAACTCACCTCGCCCTTTCTTACATTCGCCGACACGGCCAACATGTCAGCTTGGCAATTCTGCACGGTCTAGAGGGTCCGGACCAAACGCTCAAGTTGCCCTCCAACGTGCAACGACAACTGGAAACGATCGACAGTCTCGCCGAGGCGAGTCCGCGTCAAGCCACGATAACACCGTTCCTTTCGACGTTGGCGAGCCTGTTTGACCAGTTGGCCGCAAAGCCGGAGAGCGTATCCGTCAATGACACACTCGTAGTGTTTGGCAGATTCGAAGCTGAGGTACTCTTGTCGTCGGGTATCGGCGACCGAGAGGACGTAGCCCAACTCCCAGGCTTCGTCCAAGTCATTGCCAACGTCGGATGGGATCCGATCGGCCCGTCCATTTTGGAGCAGAAGCAGGCGTTCATGAACACCGGCATGAGTTACGCAATGGACTGCGGCTCACGAGCAACGGCAGCACGGATCAGTCAGATCGCGACGGAAGCGCCAACCGCATTGCTGCGCGATGCGATCAACTTTCCCTTTCCGGAAATTTGCGGCGGTTGGAATGTGGCGGACCTCGGCGATGCATTTCGATCTCCTGTACTTTCGGACATTCCGATATTGTTTGTGAGTGGCTCGATCGACGGACGGACGCCAAAATCGAACGCCGATGAAGTTGCAATGGGATTCTCCAATCACAGGCACCTGCTGATTGAGTTGGGCGGACACAACGAATTGGCAACTGACCCCCGTATCGCTGACGCGATTGTCCGCTGGGTGCGTGGAGAAGGTGTGATCCCCGAAACGATTCGTTTGCCGAACCTGACGTTCCAGACGTTCTGACCAATTCCGCGTCCGGATACTTCCGGTTCATCCGCTGCACGACGCGGATTCCAATTTCCAACAGGTGTCCGCACAAGACGCGGGCCGGACAATCGGTTATTCTCCCTGCGATCTTCTTTTGTCGAGGGGAGGCCCACCGCGATGACACGCCACCCATTGCGCGCCGTTTTGACGATCATCACATCGGTGATGCTGATCAGTTGTGTTGCAGAGCCAATTGAGTTAGACCCCAACCTCGCCGAGGCGGTGACTTGGTACACGGGGACATCCGGTCAAGTTGATGACACGAGAGCAAAAGCACTTTTGTCACACGCCGCATCAGATGGAGACATCATATCCAGAATGTGGATAGCGCGTGTATACTCCCGCGGCCGCATGGGGTTTGACGAGAATACCGATAGCGCAGAGTCGATTGCCGCCACTGTTATCGCCGGGGTCCAAAACGCCGCAGGACGCGGCCTGCCGGAAGCGGTTTTTCTGATGGGA
>JAZDDD010000007.1:0-12705 GCA_036679545.1 Gemmatimonadota bacterium
GCCGCTTGCGGCAACATGGGGGTTACTGTCGCTCTCGCTCGGGCGTGCTCAAGCGAAACGCGTAGCGGAGCAGACGCATTCCGACACAGGCCCGGAGGACGTTGCCTCCACACCCTGAGTCACATGGCCACAAGCTGACGAGCGGATCTCACATCCGCTTCTCGCGTTGCGATGGGATGCATCAATCCCACAGCGATTGCTCGGCTAAGTCCTTCAGGCATCGGGGCGCGCAATCCTTCAACTACTGTGGCAGCGTGCAATCCAAAGGGTGACACCGGTCTGGTACCGTTCGTTTCATTCTCGCCTACATCGTACATTGGTTAGTCTTTCGTATAATCGTCCTCGGTCTCCAAGAGACTACCAAGAGACCGCATATCCCGAGAAGTGTTCCAGGATTGTCTTGAACCATTTTCCGGTTACGGAATGTTCCGACTGCATGGACGACCACGGATAGCTATCGTCCTCTTGCATCCAAACCGACAGCAGATTGTCCTCTATGTACTTATCGACATGATTTGTGAGGCCGTCATAGTTGAAGTCCGTTCCCGCGACACCGTACCACATGGTCAGTTCGGTGGCATCACTGTCGCCGAATTGGATTCCCGACGGCTGCAGATCCACTCGTAGAGTTTGCAAATCCACGGCCACGGTAATCAGAGCGGAGTCACCCAATGCGACCGGTGATCCGTCGGGCCGCAGCATCGGGTCCGTTATGCGGAGTGACAAAAACGGCACGATGTAGTTTGGTGCCAACTGGAAGTAAATCCCAAGTCCGCGCAACTGACCGCGCACGGCCCAGAAGCTCACCTGGTAAACGGTAGCGCTAGCGGAACCGTGGTCGCTGGCAACGGCGGGTACCGGATCGGCCGTTATTTCGACTTCGTCACCGGGCACACCAGCTTGCGCCGTAAACAATCCCGGTGTGGGCGGAGTCTCCCATCTTAGGTGCTGATGGAAATCCTTGGCCGCATCAACGCCGACCACATCATCCGCCCCTGGTGCCATGGCATCGGAGCAGGCCGCGAACAACATCGCGGTCGCTAGGCCCAGTATCCGGGCGACGGGTGGTTTTCTTGTTTGCAATCTCGACGGTTTCATCATCGATACTCCGATCCGCATCCTGAGTTAGTCGTCACCTGCACCCCTCATCAATGCACACAACGTTCCAATCCAGCCAACTTCATAAGCCCATTCGTTGCGCGTACTTACGGCAACAACGCACGCACGGTCACCTGGGTCGTTTTGAACCACCGGGGAGGTGCGACCCAGGACGATGTGCGCAAAATCAGCTCGCGACCAACATGCGGTCGCGTCGCCACTGAATGATCGACGCGGCGTCTTCCAGCGTCTTCTGCAACTCCGACGCCCCCCATGGCTTGGGTAGCACATCGTCTATGCCGTTCGCAAAACACACTCCGTCGTCATCGTCTAGAGCGACACCTGTCATCGCAACCAAATACGGTACGGTTTCGGCGGTGAATTCTTCGCGAATTCGTGATGCGGCTTCCAGACCACCCATGACGGGCATATTGAAATCCACCAGCACAACGTCGAAACTCTTTCGATGCAACGCATCGAGGAGTTCCTGACCGTTGGAGACTATCTCGGCCTCGAATCCCATCTTGCTCAGGAACTTTCGGGCGACCTTCTGAATCATTGGTTCATCGTCCGCGAGCAAAATCGAGATGTTCAGTTTCTCACCAAGGCGACGATCGACCCGCTTGGGCGCCACCACCGCTTTTTGTTGGTTACCGTTCGTTTTCCAGTTGATGGCCGACGACAACGCGCTTTGCAAACGTTTGGGCTTGATTGGACGTGACACGTAGGTGACCGGTGCCGTAGCGGCACCCGATTGCGCGGAGAGGTTTGCGCTACCCGCCAGGGTTTTTTGAAGATTGCCGCCAAGGTTACCGCCATCCATATCCCGCACCCGACGATCCAGAACCACAACATCGAAACGTGAGTCATCACCGATCTGGGAAATAGCGGTGGCCGGATCACCGGTGGCCACGACATCCATGCCCCACGCGCGGGCCTGACGCACGAGCAGTCCTCGACTCGTCTCGTTGGCCTCCACGACAAGGAGACGCCGCCCCTCAAGTCCGGCCCCCTCGTTCGTCGGCGCTGCGACGTCACTACAAACTTCACAAGCGAACGTAAAGTGGAACGTGGAGCCAATGCCGGATTCGCTCTCGACCCACATTCCACCTTTCATAAGCTCAGCCAAACCGCGGCTGATCGAGAGGCCGAGACCGGTACCACCATACTGCCGAGCGGTCGAGGCTTCAGCCTGCACGTAGTCGCCGAACAATGCCGGCAGTTTATCCTGTGGTATTCCAATACCGCTGTCCCGCACGCCAATGTGGATTTGCGAATGCGATTCATCCAGACAATCTGCATTGATGGATATCACAACCTCACCGTCGGCGGTAAACTTCACCGCGTTGCTCAACAGATTTACCAGGATTTGTCGTACGCGATTGCCATCGCCCATGACGATCTCTGGCGTCTCCGGCCCCATGTCGTACAACAATTCAACGGACTTGTCCCGGACATTGGGTGCCATCAAGTCAAGACATTCCTCAATACATTCGCGCAGGTTAAAACGCCGATGCTCCACCTGCATTTTCCCCGACTCGATCTTTGAATAGTCGAGTATATCGTTGACAAGCGTGACGAGGGCGCCCGCGCTGCGACGCACCGTGGAAACCATATCCCGTTGTTCACCTGACAACGTCGTTTCCATCAGGAGTTCTGACATACCGATCACCGCTGTCATTGGCGATCTGAGTTCGTGGCTCATGTGCGCAAGAAATTCACCCTTGCCCGCAACGACGGCATTGGCCCGTTCGACTGCGGCAACCAGCTCAGCCTCACGCGTCTTGGCTGCCGCGAGTTCCTCACGCAACCTCAAAAGATCGCGTGCGGTCTGTGTTTGCGTTTCCGCCGGTTTAGACTCCGAAGGGCTCAACGTTTTCTGTCTCGTTCGTTGACGGTGTTGTCATTCCTGACGATGCTTTTTTCGGTCACTGCCTAACAGGCAACAACGAGGCCCCGGACAACTTTGGACGTAACTCGTTGTATCATCGCGATTTGTTCGAAACACTGTCAGACATAGTTCTGGCACGCTCCGCCTCGCCTGGTTCAAACCGCCCCACCTGCGAATGGTACGCTTCATGCCACTTCGCGATGTGTGCAGTTTGACAATGCAAGGTCGGCGCCCCCCCTCAATCGTGTGTTGTGCGCTCACGTTTTCCCTTGCCACTGTCGATAACGGCGTTCGAGGGTCGAGTGCGAACACTTTCTTTTGCGTCAGGATTTCGTGAGCAAGGTCTCGATTGCAATAGTCAAACTTTCGGAGGCGTTTGGTGGCTTCTGGCAAGATCTTGGCAACGATCTTGGCGCCGACATTTACTACGTGGAATCCGACCAGGTCAACGTTCCGCGTGACGTCGCGTGTGTGTTGGTGGCGGCTGGTGGATCGGAAGCGGAAGCGATGCAATGGCTCGATGCCCATGAAGCCTCCAGCGACGCCGCCGTATTTGTCATTGGCGCTGACCCCGGCAGACGGGTCGCCGTACAGATGGTCAGTCGTGGCGCACAGGATTACTACGCCCTTCCCGATGACTTAGAACTTCTCAGGAACGCCGCGGCAGAAAAAGTGGGACAGCGGAGGCGTGCGCTCTCTAACCCACACAACGTTCCTTCCATAAACACCGATGCGTTCGCCAACATCATCGGAGTGAGCAGCGCCATCAAGGAGGTGCTGTGGCCAGCCGCGCGACTCTTGCGTCACGGCAACGCTACGGCATTGATCCTCGGAGAGACGGGAACGGGCAAGGAACTGCTCGCGCGCGCGTTACACGACGGCGGACCGCGCCGCGATGCACCCTTCGTGGCCGTCAACTGTTCTGCGCTTCCGGACAACTTGGTCGAGTCCGAACTGTTCGGGCATGAACGCGGTGCGTTTACAAGCGCCCACGCCGCCAAACCGGGATTGTTTGAGATTGCCCACGGCGGCACGTTGTTCTTGGATGAACTGGGTGAGCTGCCGCTGGACGTCCAGGCAAAACTCCTCCGCGTTCTGGACGATAAGACGATCCGACGTGTCGGCGGCACCAAAACCCGCCAAGTCGACGTGCGCATCGTTGCCGCAACGAATGATAATCTCGAAGCAGCTGTGCGCGCGGGTAGATTCCGGGAAGACCTGTACTATCGATTGAGTGTCATCGTATTGTCATTGCCGCCACTTCGATCGCGGGAAGACGATGTCATCCTGATAGCTCAAGCGTTGCTCAGTAACTCCGCCAAACAACACGATATGCCCGTGCCAAAGCTCAACGCGGAGGCGTGCAGCAAACTGCGAGTACACTCGTGGCCAGGAAACGTACGCGAACTGAAAAACGTGGTCGAACGCGCCCTCTTGCTATCGCCGCCCGGGGAATTCTTCTTGGACATCGACTCGGCTGGACCAAGTCCGGTCATTCAGACAAACGGCGTATTGCCGTTCCCCGCCCCTCTCCTCGAGATCACCCGAGCGGCCGCACGTGCCACACTGGTCGCGTGCGAGGGCAACCGCAGTGAGTCCGCCAGACAGCTCGGTATTTCGCGTAAGCGTTTACGCGGTCTCCTGGAGGATCTCACCGACGATGCCCTTCCCGTCGCCTGGGCCGAAGGCGCGTAACTGCGTCGGTGGGCGGTGTACCGCTCAATGACATCGTTTATCCTGAAAAGAATTGTGCAGGCTGGCATCGTCATGTTCGGTGTGGCCACAATAACGTTTTTCTTAATACGTGCTGCGCCGGGTGACCCTATCACACAACAACTCGAGTCGACACAACTGTCCAGCGAATACGTCGATCGTCTACATCGACTGTATGGATTGGATCAGTCCCTCCCGATACAGTATGGGCGATATCTTTCCGGTCTCGCCCGCGGCGATCTTGGCGTCTCATTCGCCGAAAACCGGCCGGTCACTCACACACTACTGGACCGTCTACCTAACACTATCCTCCTCGCGCTGGCCGCACTATTTGTAGATTTTGGACTTGGTATTGCATTGGGAGTATGGCAGGGCATGCGGGCGTGGACCAAAGCGGATCGGATCACGTCGCTCATCGGACTCACCATTTACGCAACACCCAGCTTCTGGCTGGGCATCATGTTCGTACTCTTCTTTTCGATCCAGCTGAAATGGTTCCCCACCTCCGGTGCGTACGATCCGTTAGCGATGGGCGGTTCCGTGCTCTCACAAATAATCGACAGGGTTCGGCATCTCGTCCTGCCTGCGATGACACTTGGGATGATCAGCGCGGCTGGCACTGCTCGATTCCAGCGCGACGCGTTCATGAACGTAAAGCACCTACCGTTCGTCGTGGCCGCCCGAGCGCGCGGGCTGAGAGCAAACCGCGTGATCTTACACATTCTGAGCAATTCCCTACTCACGACAATCACACTCGTCGGTCTGTCATTACCCTTGCTCCTCTCTGGCACCGTACTGGTTGAGTCGGTGTTCGGTTGGCCCGGGATGGGCAGTTGGTTGTTACAAGCGGTAGATGGCCGCGATTACCCGGTCGTTACGGCCGCCGCGTTACTCGCCGCCGCCGCCGTTGTCTTCGGCTCGTTAGCCGCCGATGTGACATACCGACTAATCGATCCGCGTTTACGGAGCACCGGATGAAACGTATCTGGCGTTCCGCCGGTGTGCCCGTACGGGTGGCGTGGATCACCGTGTCAGTATTCGTTGCGGTTGCCATACTCGCACCTGCCATCGTACCCTACGACCCCGTTGCGCAACCCGATGTTTTGAACCTCGGCAAACTGGCCCCATCGTTGTCGCATCCTTTGGGAACCGATCAATTCAGCCGCGACCTTCTCTCGCGCTTACTCGTCGGTAGTCGGATTTCTCTTGGCATCGCCGTCTCGGCAACTGCTATCGCGATGATATTGGGAACGGCGGTCGGTTTGCTCGCCGGTCTAGGTGGACAATGGCTGGACACCGTGGTCATGCGGACGGTTGATGTGTCAACGGCAATCCCACGGCTGGTGTTCTTGATCGTCGTTCTGTCCCTGTGGGGTGCCGTGAGTCCCATAGTACTCGTGTTAATACTTGGACTCACCAGCTGGTTCCAAACAAGTAGGATTGTCCGGGCGGAGGTTTTGAGCCTCAAGACACGGACTTTTGTAAGCGCTTCGTACATCCTTGGCATCGGCCGTGTCCGCCTCGTGTGGCGGCATATCCTCCCTCACCTGACCCCACAACTGGTCGTCGCCACCACTCTGAGCATAGGCAACATTCTGTTGATCGAGGCCGGTCTGTCCTTTCTTGGGCTCGGCGTGCCCGCTCCTGGTGCGTCTTGGGGTAGCATCATCCGAGACGGTCGAGATGTCCTCAGCACCGCGCCTTGGGTTTCAATTTTTCCGGGATTGGCAATTGCGCTTACGGTCATGTCATTCGGACTGCTCGGAGAACACCTCCAGCAGACGTTAGATCCGCACGCTGCGCCATCAGTAGGCCTAGAGTAAACCCTAGTAAAACTCCACCATCATTCAGAACACACCCCAGGTCTGCCGATCATCAAGTTGCCGGGTGAGGGCAGCACGCTCATACGCCGCTCGGCATCAACCCTGAGCGACATCAACACGGACGCGGAGCTAGAAGTCAAATGCACAAGAAGCACTGGATCATCCTGCTACTTGCCGGGAACGCATCGCTACTTGGATGCTCGAACTCAAGCGGTTGCTCCGAGGAGCGATGCCATACCGCGGTCATCACCGCATCGTCGGACGCAGACGTGCTCCTACCACCCGCAACGATGCAAGCCGTTGGCGCCGCAGTGAACGAACTTCTGTTCTTAAGGCTGGCCGACATTGGGCCGGCCCTGAACACGGTTGGCGACGAAGAGTTCGTTCCGCGACTCGCAAGCAGTTGGACATTCAATGACCCATTGGTCATCACGTTCGCTATGGACGAAAACGCCCGTTGGCACGATGGCGAGCCAATCACGGCATACGATGTCGAATTCACATACGACATTTATCGCGATACAATAGTCTCCGCGGCCGCAGGCGCCCATCTCGAAACCATCACGGCGGTGACGGCGCGTGATGAACACACGGTTGAATTCCACTTTACCCACAAGTATCCCGAACAGTTCTTCGACGCGACATACCACATGAAGGTGCTGCCTAAACACGTTCTGGATACCATTCCACCGTCACAACTCCGCACACACCACCTGGCACAGAACCCCATCGGCAGTGGGCCATACAAGCTTGGCGAGTGGCGTCGGGGTGAGTTCATCCGTCTTGTTGCCAATCCCGCATTCTTCCTTGGAGAACCCGACGTGCGTGAAATAATTTGGCGTGTCACACCGGATCAGGCGGCTTCGGTGAGTCAACTGATAGCAGGAGAGGCTGACGTCATTGACAACGTCGTCGACCCCGATCAACTCAGCCGTATTCAAAATGCTGATCATCTTCGTCTGATCGAATATCCGGCGCCTGCGTACGGTTACATCGGGTTCAACTTCGACGATCCGGATGTCGCCGGGCAACCACATCCGTTGTTCAGAGACCCTGACTTGCGCCGAGCCATCGCAAAAGCCATCGACAAAGAGACGGCAGTCCAAGCGGTGTTCGGCGATCAGGGCGCCGTGCCGATCGGTGCCACGAGCCGCGCTGTTTGGATTTGGTCGGACCAGATATCGCAAATCGGATTCGATGCACACCAAGCCGGCGTGTTGCTTGCACAGGCTGGATGGACTGACGAAGATGGCGACGGCATCCGCGAGCGGGGTGGCCAGCCGTTGGAATTCGAACTACTCGTACCGGCCAGCAGCGGTGTTCGGCGACGCACAGCCACAATCGTACAGGAACAGCTTCGCCGTGTCGGTATCGCAATGAACATTGCCGAAGTGGAGTTTGGCGCCTTTATCCAACGAGCCACCACCGGTCAGTTCGACGCAGTATTCGGTGCGTGGGTGCTGGATCCAAGTCCACGAGGCATGAAGGAGTTGTGGACAAGCGCTGGCGTCGGTGGAAGCAACTGGGGAAGCTACCAGAACCCCGAAATCGATCAACTCGTTGATACGGCGCTGGAGGCTCTCACTGCAGACCAGGCAACCAGACACTGGCACGCCGTCCTCACCGCCTTGAACGACGACGTACCAGCCATTTGGCTGTTTGAACCACAATTGACCGCGGTCGTCGAAAAGCGCTTTGCCAATGCATCCATTCGACCGGATCTTTGGGCCGCCAACATCTGGCAGTGGAACGTCAATTGAGCCGAGTGAGATCGGGTCGCGCCTTACGTGCGCGACCCGTTGGCCCTTTCGAGAAACACCTTTAGCTTCTTGACTTGGACCATTGCACCAAGTCGATCGAAGGCCACTGTCGCGTCGCGCGCAATCTCATCTGCTTCGTGCATGCTTCCCCGGCGATCTAACAGAAACGCCAGGTCACGCTGAGCTGTGGCAACCAGCACCGGTCGCGACTGATCGGTTGCTCTTTGCACCACGTCACGTAACATGGCTTCGGCCTTATCCAACTGGCCGTCACCGGCAAGAGCGCCTGCCAAAATCCGGAGATCCTCACTCTCCCGGACCGAGTCGCCCAGGTCCTGATGTAGGGTCAGTGCCCTTTGGGCTTCGACAATCGCCAGCTTGTAATCCCCCGCTACGGTTCGTATTTCGGCACGGCCCGCAAGCGTTTGACCCTTGAGGGCGGCATCACCGAATGTCAACGCCGTCTCCACGGCCTGATCCGCGCATCGCAGGGCCTCGGACAGGTTACCAGAATCACGGTGTGTAATACCCAGGTTGTGATGACACTCGATAACACCGGGATCGTAACCGGCCCGTTGATAGGCAGCCATGGCTGTTGTGTAGGCTCCCAACGCGCGACCGTAATCGCCTTCGAGGTTGGCCACGATACCCAAGTTGTTGGCGCAACGACCAACACTGGCGAGATCACCATCTTGCATAGCTTCGGCCTGCGCCTTCATGAAGAAGTGCCGCGCTTCGTCAATGCCACCGCGTTCCAACGCAATGGCACCGTACACGTTTAAGGCGCGGACTTCCGTAGCACGATCGCCCATAACTCTGGCACGCATCTGCGCAATGAGCACCCACTGTTGCCCCGTCTCGAGCCTACCCAAACGAGCGTGCCCAATGCCACACAGGAGTGATAGCGTGGGGGACTCCTCCAATTCCCTGCGGGAGCGTTTCTCCAGATAATCAACCAGCTTGGCAAATTCCCCGGCGTTGGCAAGACGCTGTGCCTCGTGTAGCGGCTCTAGCGCCTTGCGAAGATCGGAGACCAACGGAAAACCCCATTCTGTCCCGTCCAGCTTCCGGATCTCGGCTTCAGCACCTAATCGTTCGAACTCTTGCACCGCCGTGCGGGCAGCCTTAGTAGCTTCATCGTCGTTACCCATCCGGCGCAACACATAGGCCAGGTCCCGGGTTGCCTCGGCTCGCACATGAAGTCGGTGCGTGATACCCGCACGTGCGATGATTTCGCGCAAGGTGGCACTGGCCACATCGAGTTCACCTTCACCGGCTTGAACAAGCGCTAAGATACGGAGATCTTCCACTTCCTCCGTAGAGTCACCGAGTTCCCGATGAATGTCGAGTGCGCGTCCAATGTCCTGCGTCGCGTTGTCCAGGCTGCCGGCAACGACATGCGCCTCGGCTCTGCCACGATGCGCCATGCCAACGAGCGCGCGATCACCGGCAAGACCTGCAGCAACAAGGGCTGCATCGAGTTCTTCCAATGCGGTTGGGTGATCGTGACGTTGAAGATATGTTACACCAAGGTTGTGACGTGCTTCAGCGACGCCACGGTGATAACCGGCACGGTCGAATGCCGCTATCGCCATCGTGTACGAACTAACGGCCTCCTCAATCCGACCCCGCAGACTATTGATGCTGCCGATGTTATTTGAACACCGGCCGATCATCGTGTGGTCTTCATCTCGGCTAGCGGCCATCATCGACTGGGTGAAGAAGTCGGCCGCGTTATCGATTTCACCCGATACGAAGGCGATGGCGCCACGCGCGTTGAGCGCACGTGTCTCGAGCGTTTCCTCACCATCGCGTCGCGCTATCTGAAGGGATTTTTCGACCCACTCGGCACCTTGAGCGTGACGTCCGATCCTACCGAGGGACGTGCCATAGAGAAGAGCCAACAACGGGGACGCTTCGATCTCTGATGCGTCAGCGGCGCCTAACATATCCACCAGTTCAGCGTGGCGACCGGCTTTCGCCAACAGTTTCACTCGCTCAATATTTGTTTCGATCGTTAACATATCTGTTCTGCCTTTTACCACGCCACTGCATAGTTGGAGAAATGTTTCAATGACACATTGAGCCACCGTTCGGTGGTAGATTTATTAGTCGGTAACCGTTCCCACGGTTGCGTTGCATCTTCCTGGTACCAGATGCCGAGCGCGTTTTCGACCTCGGCGTCCAGGTTGTCGATAAGGCCGTCACCATTCAGGTCTTCTCCCGCGGCACCGTACCAAAGTTTGAGTGGCGTCAATGTCGAATCGAACTGAAGACCCGTTGGTTCCAGATATACAATCATCTCCGTGGTATCGACCGTAACTGTAATTTGAATCGAATCGCCGGCGACTATCGCTGAGCCGTCCGGCCGCCGTGTGGGTTCAGAGGCATCAAGTGAGAAAAACGGAAGATCTTGCGCGGCGCCACTCTCGTCAGTGTAACTGAGTTCGATGATTCGTTCTTCGCCCCGCACCGCAAAAAAGCTCCACTCAATTTCATCGGGTTGTTCAGCAGAAACGCCGGTTCCGAAGATCAATTTACTTGGGCGAAACGTGGTGCCGTACCCAAACAGCATCTCGTCATCGGAGGTGTCCCGAACGACGATTTTCAAGACAAGTGCTTTGCCTGCCACAATGGAATCCGAAATCATGCCGAAATCGATTGTGTATTTGCTAAACCCCATGGGACTAGTGTGCCATGGATCTGCCATTTCGGAACCCAACGCGATAGTGCGGCAATTCGTTACGTCGGTTTCACATTCGAACAATCCAGCCTCAACCGAACCACCCATGGTCGTGTCGAAGTCCGACATGGCACTCCAAAAAATGAACTGCGACTGGCCCGATATCGCGAATGGTCCCTGAGCAGTAAACTGATGGTATTTGTCTTGGTCTTGTTCGGCGATCAAGCCATCGTTGCTCTTCGCCAGCAACAGTCCAGGCCAACTATTGCGAGACGGATCGTAGTTGGGCATAACCCACGCGGTGGGCGCCGACGGACTCAACGTCCCTGTGGGTATGACGCTATCGGTCAAATAGAGGACCGTGGTGTCCATGGACAACCCCAGCTCTCGCCGGACAACCGCACCCGACACAACGGAACCGTTCGCGGTAAACCGAATGCTGCCAGCCGCGGGCCACCTGACAATCTGCGTCAATTCAGGGGCCACCGGTGTGGATGGCTCTTCGGCATCGATGATCGGAGATGTGATCTCCGAACAACCGGCGGTCAGACCGGCGACTACCACCAGCACCGTTGTGAGCTTGTTCTTCATCTAATTCGATTCCTCGGCGTAAAACTTGTTTCGCCCAAACAACACATTGTCCCCGTATTGTCGGCACGCAGCCTCATATCCTTGGGTCTTTCAGGTTCTCCACTCACTTGACCGCTGGTCACTTCCTAGATTGCCTTCACGATCGTATTGGTTGAAGCCCTGGCCTACCAGGCCACTGCGTAGTTCGAAAAGTTGTTCACGGTGGTGACGAGCTCGTAACCGGGGAGCTTGACGTTGGTCTGCGGATTCCAGGAGTCACCGATACGCGCCTGATTCCAAATTGACAGACGCTCACCGCCGTGGGCGTGGTCGCAGAAGAACGTCAATGTGCCAGGGTGTTCGGCCTGATGCGACGGGAGAACCGTCAGCTTCTAAAAATTGTGCATCCCTTGGGATCTCGAGTTCTATGAACTTGTCGCCATTCACGTAACGAACTTCGAACCGCGTTGCCATTCCCTGAATCGCGACAAACGAAGTGTGGTATGTCGCCAATGCCGGCGCCTCAGTGGATTGAACAATCGTCGTCGCCGGAGCATCTGCGAAACCACCGGTTTCGCCAAACGCAGCGCGATCGACTGGTGCCAAAGCGTCCGAGCAAGAGACAATGAAGAGCGCGGCAGAGAGGACTAGTGTTTTCCTGATCATCATCTGTGTCGCCGTCTGTTTCCTTGGTTAGCATCGTTGCCCTCCCCATCCCGTGGGTGGGGTCTCGGGCGGCCCACAATCGCGTTCAGCTGCGTCGTGCCCGCGCCAAGACTGCCGATTCGGCTACCACGAGACGGCGTAACCCGAGAAATGATCGAGCAATACTTCAAATTCTTTTGCGTCCTCGTCGTGGTCGCCGGGAATAAATTTCCACGGATCACCCACGTGTTCCTGCATCCAGATTCCAAGCAGGTTGTTTTCGATGTACTTGTCGGTGTAGTTAACCGCGCCGTCCGCGTTGAGATCCAAGCCAGCGGCTTTATAGGACAGCTCGAGTTCTGTCGGATAGTTATTCCCGAACTGGATACCAGATGGCTGTAGGTCAATCGCCAGATTCGTGGGATCGATCGTCACCGTGATCAAAACGGAATCTCCCCATGCAATCTGACTCCCATCGGGGCGATATGTCGGTTCAGTAATCTCGAGTTCCAAGAACTTGAT
>JAZDDD010000070.1:0-2016 GCA_036679545.1 Gemmatimonadota bacterium
CTAGTTCGGCGTGCGCGGCTGCGCCGGCGAGTAGGGGAGTGAGCGCTGGATACGTCGGGTTGATGGTGTGACCGAGCTTCGCTGCAATGCCCAACCCGCGCCCATCGCTTCCGGTTTGCGGTACCGAAAGACCTCCGGTCGCGAGCACCACCCGATCAGCATCCAAGGTCTTGCCATTTTCGAGCCGAACCCTCCACGGATCCGTTGACAGCCGGGGAGCCGCGATGTCGACGATCCCACAACTGCACCAAAATTTCACGCCTGCAGCCTCCACTGCCTGAACCAACCCGTTCCGTACGTCACTTGCCCGATTGGAAGACGGAAAGAGCTTCCCGGTCTCTTCCTCAAGATGTAATTGCTGAGCGAGTTCGTGTTCAAAGAAGGCGCGCTGTTCGTTGAGCGGCCAGCCACGAAGGATGTTCTTGAGAGAGTGTTTTGACGATGCGGTTACAAAGCGTTTGGGCTCGTGACGTGACGGCAGGATGTTACAACGGCCGCCGCCAGATATTAGAATCTTTTTACCGCCATTCTTTGTGCTTTCGAGTAAGACGACGTTGCCACCCTGTCTTGCGGCAAACAGCGCCGCCATCAAACCCGCGGCGCCAGCTCCCACAACAACGATCATTACTCATGTTCTCGAACGAGGGCGGCTAGTCGATCCAACCCCATTTCGACATTGGCGAAGGGCGGCCCGAACGAGAACCGGACCCAATGTTTGTACTCCATGTCCTCCGGTCGTTTTTTCCCGGGGTTCACATCAAAGAATCTTCCGGGCACGGTCATAACTTTCCGTTGAAGCGCCTTTCGAAAAAACACGTCAGCATCATTGATGGGGGTGGGCAATGACCCGCTATTCGCCCAGACATAAAACGTACCGCCGGGTTCGTGCTCGCACGTCACGCCCATTGCACGCAGACGATTGACCATGAGGTTCCGCTTTTTGGCGAAGGTCGTACGCAGCACATCTGTTTCCTGATCGGCGACGTTTGGCTGCAGGACGGACAGGGCCGCGCGTTGCACCGCGGTGCTTGGGCCGCCGTCGATGGCGCTCGCGGCGCGATTGATCATCTCAATGACTTCGGGCGGCCCGACGGCCCACCCGAGTCGCCAACCAGGGTATCGGTAATTCTTTGTAAGCCCATCGATCATCAACACCGGGTCACTTTCAACGTCGTCAATGTACGCAGCCGCTGACACGGGGGCGTCTCCCGGTTTTCCGTCGTCGGTGTAAATGAAATGCGAGTAAAATTCGTCCAACAGCAGTGTACAATCTTGCTGTCGTGCGATCCGCACGTACTCTGCCAAATCACCGCCGCGCACGACTTGGCCAGTGGGATTACATGGATTGCTGAGGAGATGTGCTCGGAGATTGTTGTCTCGGATGGCTTCCCGCAGCTGATCGGGCGACGTCAGGAAGCCCGTGTCAGGGCTGGTTTTCACCTGAATGGGATTTACACGATAGCTGTGGTAGTCCAACATGTCTTCATATGCAGTGTAATCGGGAACCTGGTAGCCGATGTTGATGCGGCTCAGCGTTGCAAACATTCGAGACAGAATGAGTCGCCCGCCCGAAGCGATCGCAACGTTATCCTTTGTGAACTGACTCGCTTTCCCTTGACGAAATAGTCTGTTGTAGTGGTCGGCAACTGTCTGGCGAATTTCCACGGTACCACCCACGGGGCCGTACGCGTGATCGTGCGGGTCTAACTTTATGGTCGAAACGCGGGGTGGCGCACCGTCGATTGGTCCAACCTCGGGTTGTCCTTGTCCGAGGTTACACCAGTCGGGGTGCCCATTGCGGAAGCCCAACTTCTCTGCTTCATGTACAACGTAGATGACCCCCATGTAGGGGACGGAGCGAAAGGTGGTTGGCAGTGAGTCGGTGCTTGTCATGATGTCCCGTGTGCATGGCCCAATGTGGCATGATACTAACACGACTGTGGGCGCAATGTCACAAGCGAACTGGTCAGAGCGGTGGGCCCGGATACCTCGACGTTCCTGGTGCTAGGTGTCCAC
>JAZDDD010000700.1:0-5960 GCA_036679545.1 Gemmatimonadota bacterium
CGGATTTTCCCGAACAGTGTGAGGTCTTCACACGGAGATCGGTTGCGATTTGGGAAAACTTGAGCAAATGAGTGTGGTCTACGGCGTAAGAGTGTTGGACATATCAAACCAACGCATTGGCCAATTCGTCCGAAGTTTCTGCAAGTTCATCGAGCATGGGACTGATGTCATAACCATGGTCGCGTAGCGCATCCATCATCCGATTTGACTGTTCGACGTGTAGTCCTTCAACGGACAGCGAAAGCCCGTGCCCGCTACAGATTACCTCGGCGGCATGGACCATCCAGCATCCATTGCGATGTGCCGCCGGACTATTCGCGGGACTATGATGGCTTGCGACCATCTGGACGATGGTTGGCGGAAGACTCCATCGCCCCAACAAAAATCCCCCGATTTCTCCATGATCGACGCCAAGGAGCGATTCCTCGGAGGTGTAAAGCGGTTCAGAACTCGTGTATGCGTTGGCCAGCGACTGTTGCAGCCATTCGGGGAAATACTGGTCAAGAAGCAGGAGCCCGACGTCATGAAGGAGGCCACCGAGGTATGCTTCGTCCGGTGCCACTTTGCCGGCGCGTATGCAAAGTGCCAGGTTCCGAGCTGTGGTTGCTACGGCGGCACTGTGATGCCAAAACGAGCGCAGCCCAAGTCCCCCACGTCTTCCCGAAAAAGCGCTGACGACTGCCAGCGCAAAGCTCAACGCACGTACCTGATTCAGGCCTAACATCTGGATGGCCGAACCCACCGACGCGATCTCCGTTCCGCGATAGAACGCGGAGGAATTGGCGACCCGCAATAATCTGGTGGCAAGCGCGGGATCTTTTTCAATGATCGCAGCGACGCTGTTTGTCCGAACGTCCTCCTGATCCAAGGCGGCGTGCAGTTCGAAAACGAGGTTTGGAAGTGTCGGCAAATCCTCGCCACGCGCGAGGACCTCCCGAAATTCTCCGAGGAAGTCTGCCATTGATTTTTCTTAGAGTACAATGCCGGCCCCAATAATCGTCCCGAGGATGCCGTTTCATGAGAAAATCATGGCCTTGGGGTCCGTTGCCGGCCGCCTCCTCGACAGGACGGTCCGCGTGAGGCAAGTTCTCACCTGCACGACCGATCCATTCGAGGAATCCGAAATATGGCAGAAAACGATAAGACGCATGTGTCTCGTCGCGTGTTGCTCTCCGGTATTGCGGGGGCGACCGGCGCGTTCCTATTGCCCGAAAATATGGCCGGCGACGTTACGAACGGCGCCGTTGAAAACCCGGTACAGGATTCCACAAAGGTCCCCGGAACTCCAGCGCGATCACTGGGGGAACGTGCTGCTTCCGAACAGCCCAGAAGGATCGTTTCATCATCTCCGGGCGGTGTTTCGCGCACACCGCTTCAGGATCTGCAAGGGATAATTACCCCTTCTGATTTGCACTACGAACGTCATCATGCAGGCATTCCAACGATTGACGCGCGGCAGTATTCGTTGCTGGTGCATGGTATGGTGGATCGGCCGACTGTGTTTACTCTGGACGATCTGAAACGTTTTCCGGCTTCATCCCGCATCCATTTTTTGGAATGCTCCGGCAACGGTGGTACCGGTCTATCCGGTAACCCGCCACCAGACCGCACACCGCAGCAGATTGACGGTCTCGCAAGCGCGAGTGAATGGATTGGGGTGCGCTTATCGACGATTTTTCGCGAGGTGGGGGTGCAACCGACGGCGAAATGGTTTCTGGCGGAGGGCATGGACGCGGCCATGATGAGCCGAAGCATTCCGATTGATGAAGCGTTGGACGATGCGATCATTGCGTACGGACAAAACGGCGAAGCCCTTCGTCCCGAGCAGGGTTATCCGGCGCGATTGTTTGTACCCGGTTACGAGGGCAGTGCAAACGTAAAGTGGTTGCGACGCATAGAGTTCTCGGATCGACCGTTTATGACACGCATGGAGACCGCACGATATACGGATCCGTTGCGGGATGGTAAGGCGCGTATGTTTAGCCTCGTCATGGATGCAAAATCCCTCATTACATCGCCGACATTTCCTACGACGCTGACCGCGCCCGGATGGCATGAGGTGTCGGGTCTGGCGTGGAGTGGTCGTGGCAAGATCGAGCGTGTAGAAGTCAGTGTCGATGGTGGGCAGAGTTGGGTTGACGCAAAACTTCAAGAACCGATTCTGTCGAAATGTTTTTCACGGTTCCGCCACTTATGGAATTGGACGGGAAGTGCGGCGGTATTGATGAGTCGTGCAACCGATGAAACAGGGTATACGCAGCCCACTGCCGCCGCCATTCGCGCAGCACGAGGCCCCGGAACTCGGTATCACTACAACCACATCAGGGCGTGGACCGTTGCCCGCGATGGCAGTGTTACGTTTGGGGGCGCGGAATGACATTCCGCAATGTCTTACGTGGCATCGTCGTCTTGGGGTTGGCGGCAGGGTGCAATGGCGATGCGCAAGTGGCGACGCAGGGTTTGGAGACGTCGGGCGAGCCCGCGATCTTCGGTTTTGGTCGCGATGCCGACCCGGAGGAAGTGGCGCGATGGGATGTTGACGTGATGCCTGATGGCGCGGGTCTACCTGTTGGACATGGCACCGTGGCGGCTGGCGAACTCCTGTACCGAGCAAAGTGCTTGGCGTGTCATGGACCCACGGGCGTTGAGGGTCCGTGGGATGTTTTGGTTGGACGAGTCGCCAACGATGAGTTTCCCTTTGGCGACGGTCGTCGTGCCCCGCTGACGATTGGAAGTTATTGGCCACACGCGCCGACCCTCTTTGACTACCTGCGTCGGTCCATGCCGTTCGACGCTCCGGGTTCGTTACGTGACGACGAGGTATATTCGGTTGTGGCGTTGCTGTTACACTGGAACGATTTACTCGAACGTGATGTGGTTTTAGATGCGGAAATGTTGTCGAGTATTCAGATGCCGGCGCGCGACCGGTTTGTGATGGACGACCGTGTGGGCGGACCGGAAATTCGTTGAGCGGTCGTTTGTTCTGACTCCCTTTAATACAAAATTCCTGAATGAAAATCGGACTTGTTGGATTTGCAGGCTCGGGTAAAACCACCGTCTTTAATGCGATGACCGGCTTGGACGTGCCAGTGGGGTTTGGCGGCGAAGTACGGTTGGGCACGGTGACCGTGCCGGATGAACGCATTCAGACATTAAGCAAGGTCTTTTCGCCAAAAAAAACAACGTTGGCGGAGATCATGTTCGCGGATATTCCGGGTGAGCACGGCGCCGACAAGAAGGGCCTTTCCCGCAGTGCGCTCCAGCAGATTCGCGACCAGGAAGCACTTTGTCTTGTGCTACGGGGTTTTCCCAACCCGGCAATCGAGGGACCCCAAGACCCGCTCGGCGATCTTCAGGCGTTTCATACCGAATGTGTATTCGCCGACTTGGAAATCATCGAGCGTCGTCTTGATCGAGCCAAAAAGGAAAACGCCACACCACAAGAACAAGCGGCGTTCATCACCATGAAGGAGACATTGGAAGACGAACGCCCACTGCGATTATTGTCCCCAACAGAACTCAATCGTGACCAGTTGACCGGGTACGCTTTTCTGACAGATCGACCGTTGCTGGTGGCGTTGAACCGAAGCGAGGAGACGGCGGCGTTGGGTGTGCCCAAGGACCTTCAGGAACAGATTGATGCCTTAGGTGCCGGCGGACTTGCGCTGTCGGCAAGTGTGGAAGCCGACATATCGGGGCTTGAACCCGCCGACCAAGCTGCCTTTTTGGAGGATCTCGGGGTTGGCGAGTCTGCGCTTGCGCGTTTCATCCGTGCGGCGTACGGTCTACTGGATTTGATCTCATTTTTTACGGTCGGTTCGGATGAGGTCAGGGCGTGGACGATAAACCGAGGTACCAAAGCGCGCCAGGCGGCCGGAAAAATCCACACGGATCTGGAGCGCGGTTTCATACGGGCTGAAGTCATACCGTATGACACGTTTATGGAATTCGGTTCGGAAAGCGCTGTGAAGGATGCCGGTCGTTTGCAGGTTGAAGGCAAAGACTACGTGGTATCAGACGGTGAGATCATGCATGTGCGGTTCAACGTTTAACGGTTGGACGGTCACGTGGAGATTTTGCACTAGATTGCCCCGGCGGGCCGTGTGAGTCGGTACATCAACACGGCGGCTCGCTTCGCTTGTACACCAATGATACGCAGGTCGGCAAATTCATCGACGGTGTGATCATTCCCACCGGTGAGACCCAGTCCATCGATGGCCATATCGACGCGACCGGCGACAAATGACACGTCCGCGGCGCCCGCACGACGGGGATCCACACCGGTCATTTCGCCCAAGCCGAGATCTTGACTCACGTCATCTAGGATACTCAACAAACGTCGGTTGCCATCCGTGGGTGCGAGTGGCGGGTAGCCATCATCGAAAATAATCTCGGCTTCGGTGCGGGGCAGATGTTCGCGGACGACGGCCCGCATTTGGTTTTTGGCCCGCTCGAGTTGATCAAGCGAGATCGTGCGGATGTCCCCGGAGACTATTGTGTGTTCTGAGACGACGTTACTCTTGCCAAATGCAGAACCGCGCGCCAACTCGGGATCAAACTCAACCTCTGTCCCTCCAAGAATGACACCGGGGTTAAACGTTAGGTATTCTTCACCGGACAGTCGTTCGTAGAATTGGTGTAAGATGCGGGATGTTTCGTAGATGGCGCCGGCACCAACTTCCGGCTGAAAAATTTGCGAGGAGTGCGCCGGTTTTCCAGTAACACGTAACCGCCAGCCACTTGAACCTCGACGCGCGATGACCGCCGTGGTTGGGTCGTTGTCGCCATTCTCGAACCCGATTGCAATATCGGCGGCGTCGGCGGCTTCGACCAAGGCACGCCGGGCCGCGTCAAGTGGCCTGCCGCTTTTTTCTTCATCTCCTGTCATCACGACTGTGATAGTCATTCCGTCCAGCAGCGCCGCCGCGTCCAGTGCTTTTAACGCCTGAAGGATGATGACATCACCGCCCTTCATGTCGGCGATCCCCGGTCCTCCCGCCATGGAGTCAGCGCGGTCAGTCCAAACTTGAAAGGGGCTGTTCAGTTCGAATACGGTATCGAGGTGTCCGATGAGTAACAGGTGTGGCCCGCTGCCTCGTCGTTCTGCAACCAGGTGTCCGGCCCGGTCAAATGCGGTGCCATCCACCCACCGCGTCGCGAATCCCAGCGCTTCAAACTCTGCACTCAGTAAACGCCCGACTTGCCGGACACCGTCGAAGTTCATCGTACCACTGTTAATGTTAACCAAGCGTTTCAAAAGCTCGATTGCTTCTGAGTTATGTGTATCGACGTAGTCCGTGATTTGCTGTTCGGCGGAAATAGCTAATTGTTGCGCGGTTGCAGGAACGGTTAGGAGCGTTGCCCCAAACAGCACGGTGGCGCCGAAAGAGATTGGAGATGAGAGTAAACCTGGTCGCATATGTCCCCGACATGATGTGGTCTAAAATGATGGGAGATGTGGAATCACCGGCACCACCAGATACCTCACTGGTACTGTCTTGTTCCGCAAGGGCGCACACGGCATGCTTGCGGAAGCCCACCGCCCGCATAACTTCACCTCGCCTCGACAGGCACTGTTCTTATTGGAAAGCTTGAGGTTCCCTATGATAAAAAGTGAATGGATGGTGCGAACGGCAAGCGTGCTAGCGCTGTGCTGTGTGATGACTCCGCAGGAGACATTTGCTCAGCAAGTCGACTTCGAAGCACTTGGTGACGAAGCGGTTCAGCGAGTGCAAGAATATCTCAGAGTCAATACCATCAATCCGCCGGGGAACGAATCGCGGGCGGTTGAGTTCTTTGCCGCCATATTCGAGGCGGAGGGTATTCCGTATGAGACCGCAGAGTCTGCCCCAGGTCGTGGCAACATTTGGGCAATCCTCGAGGGCGGAAATGAGCCCGCCTTGGTGTTGCTCCATCATTCCGACGTTGTGCCGGCGGATGAACAGTATTGGGATATGCCG
>JAZDDD010000701.1:0-4203 GCA_036679545.1 Gemmatimonadota bacterium
GATCGGTTTGAGTGTGTACCAAGTGGCGGCGGTGCTCGCGTGCATCATCGGTGTCACGGTGATTGATGTCTTCTTGAGTCGGGGGGCTAAATCACGTGGCGAGATTCGGTGGGGACAGATGCCCGAACGATCGCAGTACGCCATCTTCGTGCTTGCCGTGACGTTCACGTGGTTGATGGGGCTCATGGGGTACGCGCGTAGCGGTATTCGACAGCATTGGCACGTGTGGGAAGTCATGCGGGATACAAGTGATCAGGCGGCAACACCAGCACTCGGTTACGCCGCGAATATGATTAGCTTGAGCGTCGTCATCTTCCTCAGCCTTGTGGCGTTCATTTTTTGGCTCGGTGGTTTGGCCGAACGATCGGTAGACAAGTCGAAGGCGGGGGCGGGAAACACACCGCAACCTCAACCATCGGCGCCGGCGGAGTAGGCGTATGTGGAAAACGAATCTAAAAGTCATCGCCGTCTGTGCCATCGTCATTGGGTTTTATACCGGTATCGCGCAAATCATTCCGCAGTTGGAATCGGAGAGGGGCTGTTCGAAGGCGCCGGTGGATGCACCGCATGTCACGGACTCGGCACACGCGCGCCGAATCTGTTGACCGACCACAATGGTGAAGGCACCGTTGGGGAGCGGTGTGGTGGCCGCCAACCGGGTTTGGATTGCAAGGCATACCTCTACGAATCACTCACACAGCCAAACACGTTTCTGGTCGATGGTTTTCCCGGTATCATGACGGATGTCAGTCGGCAACTGTCCGGCGATCAGATCTGGGCAATCGTCGCGTTCTTGCAGTCGCAGGGCGGCGAGGTGACGGTGACGGCAGCGGACATACCGGCGGCCGGGGAAACATCACAGACTCCATCGGGCGGTGCGGCTCCCGCATTCGCGGCGACGACCGATCCACGTGAATTGCTCATGGCGAATGCGTGCATTGGGTGTCATGGCATGGATGGGACACAGGTGCCGATCGGTCCGTCGTTCGATGGCATTGGAGCACGGCTCACCCCTGACCAGATTCGCGTGGGGATTCTGGATCCAAACGCCGAGACCGCCGCAGGGTTTGAAACCTTTGCAGGTACGATGCCGCCGGATTTCGGCACCCGGTTGTCTGCCACACAGCTCGAGGCCATCGTGCAATTTCTGGTGGACCGCCGATGAATAGAATATTGGATGCGTTTCGTCATCCGCTCGGACAAGCGGTGGTGCTTGTGCTCGGCGCGTTCGTCACATTCAAATTCATCGTGCCGATATTGCCGGGTAGTGCGCCCGTTCCACAAAGCTTGCTGATCCAGTACACGTTGATCGCGTTGGTTGGTGTTCTTGTTTTTGTCAGCATGAACGAAAAAACATGGGCACTTTTCAAAAAACCGATCCACGACACGCTGGTCGATGATGATAAGCGAGTGGTTCGAGGCGTGTTCATGGCAGCGGTACCGTTGCTCGTTGGGGTGTTTGCCTACAACCAAGCGAAACCGAATGTGGGAGCGGCAGCGCAGCTGCGATCGATTCACCCGGCTCCACCCACCCGCATAACGTTCCAAGGCCGTAGCCTCGAAATCGCCGGTTTGCAAAACCCCCTCCGGACGCGTGGCTCGCTCGAGGAACACGTTAGAGCCGGTCGTGAGATTTACTACCAAAACTGCTTACCGTGCCATGGAGATTTGCTCGACGGTCAGGGGCATTTCGCGCGAGGATATAACCCAACCCCTCTCGCATTCGATGCGGCGGGGACCATCGATCAGCTACAGGAAAGTTTTCTTTTCTGGCGGATCGCAAAGGGCGGTTTGGGGCTGCCACGTGAGGGGACGCCGTGGAATTCCGCCATGCCTGTGTGGGAAGATTTTCTCACCGAAGAGCAAATCTGGGAAGTGATCATTTTCTTGTATGAGCAGGCGGGATTGGAACCGCGAACTTGGGAGGAAGAGGGAGGCGAACATGAATAAACGCGTCCTTCGAATCGTGGGATTCCTCCTGCCGGTGATAGTGCTGTTTGCGTTCCCGAACGTGGGCATAGCACAGGATGCCGAGGCCGGCAAACTCGTGTACGACCAATGGTGCGCAGGATGTCACGGCGACACCGGTGCCGGTGACGGCGAAGCCGCCGCGTACATGTTGCCACGGCCACGTGATTTCACGAACGCAGTGTATCAAATTCGGACAACATCGAGTGGTGAGTTGCCCACCGACGCCGATATGCGGCGTGTCATAGATCGTGGCATGCCGGGATCGACCATGCCGGGTTGGAAAGACAAACTGAGTGGGCGGGAACGGGATGACGTTATTGCGTATCTCAAGACGTTTTCTCGATTTTTTGAGGGGGCAGCACCCGAGGCCGTCGCGTCGAGTCGCGCTCCGGGTGGGCCAACAGAAGAAGATCTTGCACGTGGGCGCGAACTGTTTGATACGGAACTGCAATGTCTGCGGTGTCACGGAGACGCCGGGCGAGGCGATGGCCCTTCCGCAGCGGAGTTGACCGATGATTCTGGGTTCCCCATTCGTGCGGCCGATCTCACGGAGAACTGGAATTTTAATGGTGGCGGCACGCTAGAGGATATTTTCCGAAGCATGCGTACCGGTTTGGATGGTACACCCATGCCGTCAAATTGGGATGTAGTAGAGGCCGGTATCGTCTCCGAAGAGGATCTGTGGCGTGTTGCCCAATACGTCAGGAGTCTGTCATCGGAAGATCTCCCAGTTCGTCGCGACGTCATCCGCGCCGCGCGGATGCTGGAGGGTTTGCCCACGGGGCCCGATGATGCTGCATGGGGCGATATCGAGGCATCGTATGTTCCGATGGTCGGACAGATCACCGTCGCGCCGCGATGGTTTGCGCCGACGGTGGATGGCCTTTTCGTGCAGGCTGCGCACGACGACCAACAGCTGGCAATCAAGATCACCTGGAATGATCCCACACAGAGTCCCGATCCGGATTGGGCACCTTTTTTTGATGGTGTCAAACAGTTTGTCGTCGCAGCAGATTCTGCGCATGTCGAGGAGCAGGGCCCCGACCGTTTACACGTACAATTCCCCCTGCGTCAGCCCGATGGTACAGAGCTTCCGTTTTTTCTTGGTGGTGACGTGGCGAGCCCGGTGTACACCATACAGTGGACGAGTAGTCCCGACGCCGTGCGGACCGGGACGAGTACCGGTCTTGGGGCTTTCGTGGCCGCCACAGCAGCTGATGTAACACACCAGTCGTCGTTCGCCGATGGCCAATGGCAACTCCAACTCACGCGACCGCTCGTGCCGGCAGATTCGAGTGTGTCATCTGTTTTCGGCACGGGCGAACCGATCTCCATTGCTTTTTATGCCGCGGACGGGACCGATGCGGAGGACGAGATACGCGGTTCGGTCAGTTCCTGGTACGCGATTTACTTAGATATTCCGACACCATCCAGTGTGTATATTGCCCCGGTTGTGGCAACGTTGTTGACCGCCGCGATTGGGATGGTGATCGTTTTGCGGGCACAACAGAATCATCGAAGGGCTTAAACGCCCTTAACTGAGAGGAACGAAGAATTATGCGACGTTTGGCGGTTGGTTCCATTTGTCTAATGCTAGCGTGTGGTGGAGGTGGGGACTCCGGTTCGGCGGGATCTTCCGGTGATGAGCCGGCAGCGATGGCGACGCCTCTCGGTTCCGGATCAATCTCCGGGAGTATCAACTTCACCGGAACCGCGTCTTCGAACCCAACGATCGACATGGCGGAAGAAACCCAATGTGCCGAAAAATACAGTGGGGCGGTAACGGACCCCATCGTCAGTGTCACGGACGGTAAGTTGGGCAATGTGTTCGTTCGGATTACAGGCGGTTTACCGGCTGGACCGTATCCCGCGCCTTCGGCGCCCGCGGTACTTGATCAAAACGGTTGTCTGTATCATCCCCGCGTCGTGGGCGTGATGGTGGGACAAGACCTGGAGATTCGAAACAGCGACCCCGTATTGCATAACATCAAAGCTATTCCGACGGAAAACAGAGGGTTTAATATCTCCCAACCTCGCGAGGGGATGACCACCACCCGCACGTTCAATACGCCAGAGGTGATGATACCGATGGAGTGCAGCGTACATGGGTGGATGAATGCCTATGTTGGGGTGTCGGAACATCCGTATTTTGCGGTTTCCGGCGAGAACGGATCATTTTCGATCAGCGGTCTTCCGGCCGGGACGTATCAGCTCGAGGCGTGGCACGAGACG
>JAZDDD010000702.1:0-5423 GCA_036679545.1 Gemmatimonadota bacterium
TACCTCTGGATGCGACCCTGCAAAATTGCGCGCAGTCGGACCGCCGTTTCCAGAAGATTCTCTGCGTCGGCCCCCGGTTCTACCTCACCCGCGCTGACCGCTTCTGCATAACCAATAGTGCGGCCCTCGTAGTAGCTACGCCGCTCCCAGGCCGCCAGCCCTTTGAAGTTGCGCCACGATACCACAGGACGTGACTCCTCGAAATACTCAAAGGCCTCATACGCAAAGAGGAGTCTGTCCTCGTCGAAGTAGTACTCCACGCTGTACTTCCCGTTCGTTCTCCACTCGGTGGCTACAATACGACGGATGTGTCCCGCGATAAGCTTTCCCTGAAGTTCTGTGGCATACGCACCTACATCGCCTTGCGAAGGACTCCGCGTCAGCACGTAGACCAGCTCGCCGTCCTGATCGTAGATGGCACGTGTTTGGGGGCCAATTACTTCTTTGAGCGTCGAGTCTCCAAAGGTGCGCTGCAAGTCGACATCTTGAGCCTCGAGTGTTCCAGCACCGTTGGCGAGGGTGATAAAGGTGCACAGAAGGGCCTTGAACGTTTTCTTCAACGTTAAGCTATCGAAATTGGTTGATACGGGAACGGGAGGGGCCATGGAACATCAACGTGTCCTCGTTAAGTCAAGAGTCCAGTTTACTTCCCTCGTTCGTCTCAGAGCCATAAAAGACACCTATACCGTTTGCAAAACGCCCGCGCACCTGTTCGGTCAAATGCGGGTAACCACGGCTCATCCATTGGAATCGCCATTCGTCTGTGTCCGGGTCATGAGTCCGAATCATTATGCCATGCATTGGGCCACCGTTGAATGTGCCGTACGTATCGTTGATGGCGATAAGCCCTCCTAACAGAATGCGATACGTCGTTTGCATGTGGTTTTCTTGGCACTCTTTCTAATCAAACATTCGACGCCTGAGGCTATGACTTTAGACATCCCAAACAACCTCGAGTAGATCGAAGTTTTCCATGGGCGGACAGTCAACGTACATGAACTCCTCCCTCACTACTCATCAGTTTGAGACTCCAGGGCCGCATTGGCTCAGTCCACGTACGGGGGCGGCACCACCCCGCGCATGCGCAGGTAGACTACGGCTTGGGCTCGGTGGTGTGTGAGGTGATTCCGCATAACATCAACGACCTGCCGCTTAGACATCTCCGTCAGCTGATACAGGCGACCACCCCACGGGACCACCTCGTCAAGCACGTCCTCCGACACGGTCCGGATTGCGTCTTGCACGGTGACGAACGAACGGTCCAGCGCCGTCACGATGTCCACCTTGCTGCGACCGTCACGACGGGGTTGCACGGTGGGTTGTGCGCCGCTGCCTTCAATGACGGCGAGGAAACCCCGGTTAGTGATCTGCACGTGAATCATCTGTTGCGCAAACGAATAGACGTTTGATGTCGGACGGAAGTCATAATCGACCTCAGGCATTGCCTCGGCCACCTCGAGCGTGTACGCGTGTGTGCGTTGCCAGGATGGGGCAAACTCCGAAACGAACCCGGATGACGTTTGTTTAACATTGTTCGTCAGATCCGCTGCCAGCGGGAGACCGATCATGCCATACGCAGTCGCTTGGACGAAGTCTCTTCGGTTGTGATTCATCTCAATCATTGTCCATACTCTCTTCCGCAACGGCGATGCCGCGCTCGAGCCCGTCAATCATCTCGCGGAACTGTCTGTTGCGGCCTGCGAAGACGAAGGTTCGTCGCCAACCCCTTGCAAAGGGTTGTCGGCCGAAGGCCAGGATCTCTGGGGTCCACATCAGGGCGTCACCGTTACCCGTACGGTGTCCGAACCCCGACCTTCGAGTGAGCCGATGACCACTGCGGAGCCGACGCCTACTCCGTTCGCGAAGATGTCCGCCCCTGCGGTATCGGAGACCGTAACGACAGTGATGTTGCTGCTGAGCCATAAAATGTGGGGGCCCGACGACATCAGCGGGACGGAATCTCCCAACCTGATCGAGGCCACGTCCGGGGTTATGTCGAGTTTAGGCACTGTGGAACAAGCGCACGTGTCCACGATACTGGCGCACGCGAAGCCGATTACTATTCCGCTGATCGTAACAACACCGATAATCTTCATACGCTTATCCTCGCGACGGAGCCACCAAAAAGAGTCCGCCACTTGCGTGATCTTTCAAATCTCAAGTTGTCCCCTTTCTGATTTTCGTTTTCGGTGCCTCGTGATCTTGTCCCACCAATGACCATCAACCTCATGCACTTTCTGGATCATCTGGGTTGAACGACTCGCAAAGTCTTCGGACGGTTGAAGGGTGTCAATGCTCGGAGCCTTATGAGACCGTTACGTTTCGATGAACGGGTAATGCTATCGTACCGGTTCGTACTTGGGGTCTCGACTTGCGGTTTTTACTTGAATCGGACACCGAGATTGGAACCGGTAGATTTGTTAGGTGTGATCTGCCAACCATAGTTCTCAACCAGAACAAGTGTCCGAGGCGTTGTCCCGCCGGCAAGAAAGAAATTTTTCTATCCCGCCGATCATTTTTTTATAATTATGGTTTTGGTAGTTAAACGGTGCCAGCATCGATCGATGGTACCACTGAGCTTCAATTTTGTTTTCATACAGCGTAGCATCGTAAGCCGGATGCTGATCTTCAACGGCCTTTCTCTCCATCAGCGCCGCTGCGAGATCGTCAACAATGGTCTGCGCCAGTTCAAATAGTTCGCTTTCACGTCCGGTTTGCTCAAATGAAGAATAGCAAGCACTGATAACCCTGAACGTACCGTACGGCGCATCTCTTGGCGTCTGCGCAATAGTACGGAGCGCTAATTCGATGGCGCGATCATGTTCGCCTTCTTCAGCCCAGTGCCAGCACAAACTTCGTTCACCAAACCCCGTCATGTCCGCAAATTCCGGTTTAAGCCCAAAGTTCTCGCGCGCATTTTTTACGCTACGTTCTAATCTTTCGAAATTCTCGTAAAAACGCGCATCAATAATTGCATGGTGCTCGCGGGCGCTCCAACCATACCAATCATCCCGATCAGTGAATTCAGCAAACATGTCGTAAGCGGCATCGCCTTCAAACGCCATGAAATTGAGTTGGCCAAGGAAAAAACGTTCGTGATCATTCAATCCCTCCGTGCGAGCCATCCGCAGAAGCGGTGAAGCGATATCGTCCTGTTTCCATTGCGGTTGAAGGTAGTCCTGCGCGTGAAGGTAACGAACAAGGCTAGATGGTAGGACAGACGCGGCCGCAACGGACGCGGCGGGGGCCGTAGGGGCGCTTTGGACCGCCGTTAACGCATCATCAGGCTTTGGCTGTTGCGCTATGGCGTACGCAGGAAGGACTGATAGCGCGATCATCGGAATCCCCGCGAAGCGAATTAATTTCGTCATTGGACGTGTGAGTTGAGTTTGATTGTTCATGTACTGCTTCCTTTCTGACAGGCCATCATACGTTGTTGAATGTGTGCATGTGAAATGTTGCGACGGTCTTTGTCACCGCTCCATGCTTTTTTCCGCCGCGTCAATGCCGCGTCCCAGCCCGGCGATCATCTCGCGGAACTGTCTGTTGCGGCCTTCGAAGACGGAGGGGTCATCGCCAACTCCTTGCAAAACCCAGAACCAGCGTCGCATGGGGACCGGCATCATCGGGCCAGCCTCTTCTTCCACGGTGGGGCCGCGTTCAAGGCGTGCCGCCAGTTCGTTTTCCAGTCCGGCCTTTGCGAACTGCATCAGCTCAATCGCGTCAGCCGTTCGTCCGGCATTTTTGAAAATTTCGCGATGCCAAAACGGTAAATAAAAGGAGCGATGTGGTGCCTTGAAACCGATGCGGCGGATTTCCTCCTCAATCACTTCCATCGCTTTATCGGCGTCGCCATTTTCATCGTGCAACCCGGCGATGTTTCGGACCGCAGCATCCAAGCCTCGAACGTCGTGAGGAGAGGATACGCCGAATCGCCGAATAAATTCCGGGTAGTACTCGTTGATGACCACGTCGGTATTGTCGAGGGCGACGAACTGCGTTTGCATCATGACGCGATAGGCGTGGCGCGCGACCCAGTCGTCACCATCCATGTAATCCTTCATGATTTCGACGACTGGATTGGCCTGCATGGTGTTGTACAACAACTGGCCGAGTGCGAAGCGCTCATCTTCGGAGAGATTCTCTTTTTTTATCGCGCTTAGATACGGTGCCGCGACTTCCTCCCGCGAGCGATCGCCGCGGTCCAGGAAGGCGCCTTTGTAATACGGTCCGACGGCAAAGCTAGGCAATAGAAATCTGTCGCCTGACTGCTCTTCGGCGATCGTATCTTGCGCCCTTGCAAGACAGGGTATTGGTGTAACAGCAATAAGAGCGGCAACGAGTCCAACAGAACATTCTTACGCATCATTTGTGTTTCCTCCCTAGTTGAGCAAAAAACTTGGCGATGTGGTCCGTTTCGTCGGTCACGGATCCGAAAGAATCTTCCGCGTCTGGAGCCTGAAGCGAGTGGAAGTCCGCAGTGAGCTTCACCCGAGTCTGTTGCGAGACGTACGGAAGGCTCACGAGGACGCTGCACCTCCGACGCCTGCGAGTCGCGGTGCGGTTTCCGGCATGCGCCACGCCACAACGAGACCGGACAAAAGGGTAAGGGCGGCAACCACAGTGACGGCGTGCACCAACCCGAACCAATCGGCCACCAGGCCGGCGAGGACTGCGCCGGCCACATACCCCGAGTCTCGCCACAGCCGATACATGCCAACTGCCGAACCCCGCCAACGCGGGTGCGCCACATCACCGACCACGGCGAGCAACGTGGGATACACCATCGCAGTCCCGACGCCGAGCAACGCGGCACTGATCAGCCATGAGGACAATCCGGTGAGTCGTGCAATGGCCACCAACGAGACACCCTGCACGATCATGCCGGCGGTAATCATCCATTTGCGTCCGATACGGTCGGAGAGCCCGCCGGTCCAGAGCTGCAACACGCCCCACACGGCAGGATAGACAAAACTCACGAGACCAATCTCTCGCACACTGAGACCGGAGCGTACGAAGAGCACCGGTAACTGTCGCCAAGTGGCGAGCGCGAACGTGCTGAAGGCTGAAGGCCGGTCCGGGATGACGCCCGTCGAGTCGCCGTTGCGTAGTGTCTCTTCTCTCACGACGTGTTGCATGGTGTCGCGAACAAATACCACCGACACACCGAGTCCAACGGCGGCGACTGCGATGCCGATATAGAACGGTTCCGGACGCAACCCGAATGCCTGTGCGATGTACCCGGTGGCGAGTGCAGTGACGGCCACCGCCAAGTACCCGGCGAACTCGTTGAGTCCCATCGCAAAGCCACGCCGCGCGGGTCCAACCAGGTCGATCTTCATGATCACGGTCATTGACCACGCAAGCCCCTGATTAATTCCCAGCAAGACGTTGGCAACGATAATCCATTCCCATGCGGGCGC
>JAZDDD010000703.1:0-16708 GCA_036679545.1 Gemmatimonadota bacterium
CTGGCTCCTCGAGGGTCCCGGCAACGGCGTAGGTATGCACGCCGAACCCAGCCATCTCCTTTTTTCTGAGGGGTTCACCGCCTGGCATCTAGGGGACGATCCGCAGGCCCTCGATCTGCCGTTCGCGGTGGTCGCACACGAGATGGCGCACCAGTTCCAGGTCCCATACGCACCCGTCGAGGGGGCCTCGTTGCTAAGCGAGAGCTTCGCGTGGTACGCCGCGATGCGGGTTGTGGAAAAAGCCCAGGGTCCTGAGCACCTTCGGCGGCTCCGGAGCTTCATGCGGAAGCCCTATCCGTTCCCGCCCATACGCAGCGGCGTCCCGTTGCTTCGGGCCAGGGATCCGTACGCCGCCTACCGCAAGGGCCCGTTCGCGCTGTACGCACTCAGCGAGTACATCGGTGGGGAGCGTATGAATGGGGCGTTGCGGCGCCTGATCGAGAAGCACGACTCGGGCGCGGCTCCCCTGGCGACGTCGCTCGATCTCTACCGTGAGCTTCAGGCGGTCACGCCCAACTCGATCCAATACCTGCTCCATGACCTCTTCGAGGCGAACACCTTCTGGGAACTCGAGACGGAACGCGCCACGGCGGAGCAGACCGAAGCAGGCACCTGGCAGGTGACGCTCGACGTTCGGGCGCGTAAACTGGTGGTCGACACCGCGGGCGTCGAAACCCGTGTACCGATGGATGATTGGGTGGAGGTTGGGGTCTTCGCCCCCGCCGAGGAGGGTAATGGCTTAGGTGAGCCGATCTATCTGCAGAAGCATCGTATCCGCTCCGCCGAGCAGACGATCACGGTGACGGTGCCACGCAAGCCCGCCCGGGCCGGCATCGACCCGTACCACCTACTGATCGACTGGGAGATAGACGATAATGTCGACGAGGTGAAGATTGAGAGTTGAGGGCGCATAACACGCGTTTGGTGCTGTCGGCGACGAGCTCTTGGGCTCGCGCCCTAGCGGGCAGTTACTTCCCAATTTGCCCGACTTGGCGTTGCCTGGTCGGGCATTTGCGCATCGCGATGCACGCCTCACCGAGCCAAACCGTGCATTCATCGATTCGTATCTCCACACCAGTCGCCAACGGTGCGTTATTTGATTCTTTGTCCTCAGATATTGTGCTTAAACGAAACGACGAACGCGGATTTGAACGGGATAGCCATCGAGAAATCACCCAGTCGGCGCGGACAAGAGGATTCCCGTTTGGGTTGAGCCCAGGTCGGTTAGCCCGGCGCGTTGCTACGGCGGCGATACCGGTTCTGGGCGGTTACTGGCTGGTCCTCGCCGTGTTTGCCGACGTGAATGGCGCGGAGGCGTTGGCACAAACTCTGGGCCTCCTGGGGCCCACCGCGGTCTTGGGCGTGTGTGTGTGGCGACTCACGGTGTGGTGGTCCTGGCCGGCCCGGTCGACAACCTGGTTCTTTTTCCGCCACTCCATCGCAGCCGTGGGGTTTGCCCTTCTCTGGGTGACTGCGTTCTTGACAGTCACACAGCTCATTCACGCGACCGACACGATTTCGCGAGCGCACGCTTTCATGGGTTGGGAGTTCGCACTTGGAATTACGTTGTACGCGACGCTGGCGGCTCTCATATATGCAGCCCGTTTCGATCGCCAACGCCGACAGGCGGAGATCGCAACAGCACGAGCGCAGGTCGAAGCCATCCGCACGCAACTGAGCCCACATTTCATATTCAACTCCTTGCAGTCTGTGGCGGGATTGATACGGACAGATGCCCCGGCCGCTGAGAGCGCACTCGAAGGCCTCGGCGATCTCTTCCGATACGTACTTCGGCACGCATCGGTCGAGGCAGTGACATTTGAACAGGAGTGGAAGTTCACTCAACAGTACTTGGCATTGATGCGTCTCCGATTCGGTGAGCGCTTACGGGTTCGCGCGGACGTTGACTCTGACTTGGACGATTTCCCGGTACCGCCGTTTACTCTGCAATTACTTGTCGAAAATGCCATCCGCCATGGTGTAGCACGTAGCCAAAGTGGTGGGGAGGTTCGTATTCGCGTGTCGGGAAAGGCAGGGGTGGACATCATAGTCGAGAATCTCATCGCTCAATCGGGCGCCGCCGTGGGGCCGAACGGAATTGGTCTCGATGCCGTTGAGAGACAGTTGCGCACGTTGTACGGCCGGCATGCGGAGTTAACGACGGGGGTCGTTGACGGTTCTTTGTACCGAGCATCCATACGTATCGCCGGTGGTTGGCAGGAATGAAGGCGCTGATTGCGGATGATGAATCGCTTGCGCGCAGTCAATTGCGTGGGCTCCTCACCGAAACCGGCCGGTTCGGAGCCATACTCGAAGCGGTGGATGGTCCGGCTGCTGTGCGAGCGATAGACTCCGTACGACCCGACGTGGTGTTCCTTGACATTGAGATGCCGGAACTCAACGGGATCGATGTCGTGCGAAAAGTGACTCACCGCCCGGCTTTTATTTTTACGACTGCGCACGACGAGTATGCTGTTACGGCGTTTGAGTTGTGTGCGCTTGACTACCTATTGAAACCGTTTGGTCGAGACCGACTCAAAAAGGCACTCGATCGACTCGATCAGCTCCCGGATCGTACTCCTATAAACGAACAGATCGATTCGTTGACGGCGTCATCAGATCAAACGCTGTCGCGAATCTTCATTAGGCAGAATCGAACGGTAACGCCAATTTCTATTTCCGATGTTGAACGCTTCGAAAGTCGCGGTGACTATGTGGGCGTGTGGGTGAACGGTAAACGACATCTGTTAGCGATCACGCTGCGAGATCTCGAAAGGCGTTTGGACACGTCCCGGTTTGTGCGAATTCATCGATCACACGTCGTGAACTTCGATTTTGTCGCCGGATTGACTTCGTGTCCGGACCACCGGCTCTGTGTGACGATGCGCGACGGCACTGAACTCATGGCAAGTCGATCTCAATCACGAAACATGCGTCAACGTTTTCAATCGATCCAGTAGTTGCCTCCCCACGCCATTCGTCGATTCATCGGGTCAGTTGAGCGATGAAGTCCCGACATTGATTCTAGAGTCATGTACATTTGCCGCGCGAAAAGCTCAAACAAAGGGGGACGAAGGTTATGAAACGTGCGGCACGGATTGTTTTGCGCAGTCTCGCCCTGGTGTTACTGATCGGCGTGGGATTTGGTGTGTACGCCGCAGGCCTCGCGGTATTTGGCGCCACGACGTTTGCGCCTCACTCGGCGACCGGATTCTTGCTCTTGCTCGTAGGGCTACTCATGCTGATCAGCAGTTTGATCGCAGGCGGTGGCCAGCGATTGACCGGGTTAGTGGCACTTCTTCTTTTCCTCCTCATCCTGCAGCCGGTCCTGGCCCTGGCGCCTGTGTTTAGGATAGACGCACCCGTCATCTCCGCGATCCACCCCGTGAATGGCTTTGCGATTCTCCTGCTTGCACACACCGTTTGGAGGCGATCCGCCCAAGTTGCGTAGATCCCAACTGTTTCGATTGAACAGGCAGCATTGACTTGGCATCATGAAGTATCCGATGTGGGATCCAAACGCACCGCCGGCCACGGTTGACCAGCTAGCTTCCTATTTGGGCACCGGCTCTTGGCGAAGTGGAGTAACGCGGACCGTCATCCGAATGACATGGGCGAGTGACTATGATTTTGTCTCGATCCGTTGTATCACGTGCGCATATTGATTGTTGAAGACGATCTCGAAGTAGCGGACCTCCTGATTCGAGCTATCAAGGAAGTCGCTTCCCGCTTCGAGAGAAGATTAATCAACCTCTTATCTCGTCATCGTCATCATCTCCATTGTCGTCGTCTTCATCTTCTAGATCGATGTCGGTGGACAATACTTCGCCAGTCATCGCGTCTATAACGATTTCTTGAATGCCACGTTGTCCGGGTATTCTCAAGTCCACCTCGTAAACTAAGCTTCCATCTTCGTCCTCGAGTTCAGCCTCTAAGATGTTGCCGTTTGGGAACCTCGCTGTTGCGATTTCCAGGGCTCTTGCCCCTGAAATCTGTGCCCGGTCGCTGAGTCCCGGGCGGGCCTCGACCACTGCAACGGCCGGTTGGTCCTCTGTGTTTTGCACGACTGGGTTGTCAGTGCAACCAACCGCCATGGACAACACTGCCCCACCAAGTAAGTAAATCTTCATTCGTCCTCCTGTCGGACGGACACGGCAGCAGGAGTTCGGCATATGCCTCGCGTTAAGTGTGGGGCAAGTCACTGCGCCTTAGTGACCGGGAGGGCTAGCTTACGTCTCGCGATTCTGCTGCGCGACAAACATGACACACCGAGCGCGGTACGCGCTAGCTACCCGTCGCACTCGTGACTACAGCAATCGCTTGTTAGGAAGAGCTCCGAGGTGTAACGCATTGTCGATCCACGAATGGACCGATGCGTCAAATCATTCCCGCGATTTGAGTTGGGCATAAACCCTACAAAGTTTCAGCCCGAAATGATTTGTGAAATCGAAATTTACCTACAGTCAAAACGGGATTGCTGTAAATGACGAAACCAAAACCTGGATTTTCAGATAAGGCGACGCGCCTGAGGTTTGAATCATACGCGCCGCCATTGGGCGAGAAACTGTTAGCATTGCGGAGTCGAATATATGACGTTGCAAACCGCACTCCCAGCGTCGGACCGATCACGGAAACACTTAAGTGGGGGCAACCCAGTTATCACGCCGCGCGCACCGGCACCCCCTTGCGGCTCGGTGGTGATGTCGATAACCGCACATTCGGTTTCTATGTGCATTGCCAAACCAACCTCATTGCGCAATTGAGGACTCAATACGAAGGCGCGCTGGCATTTTCCGGTAAACGTGGTGTGCATTTTGGGTTTGATGACGAATTTCCCACTGATTCAATCGATCATTGTATCCAGCTCGCGCTCACCTACCACTCAAGGAAATGACATAGGCATCCCTTACTCGGTCTTCAGCGCTCGTATGGGATCGACGCGCGTTGCACGTATTGCTGGGACGGCGCTGGCCGCTGCGGCAACCAGCCCGAGTATCGCCGCCGCCGCCACGAACGTCGAGGGGTCTCCCGGCCTCACTCCAAACAGGAAGGTTGTAGCGAACTGTGCGGCTACAACGGCTCCGACCAGTCCAATGCCTATACCAACCGCTGCGAACCGAATGCCTCTTGCGATTACTTCGCGCGCGACGTGTTTTGCGGATGCTCCCACGGCCATACGGACACCGATTTCGCGCGTGCGTTGAGTAACTAGGAACGATAGTACACCGTAGAGGCCAACCGCCGCTAATAGGACGGTGACAGCGCCGAACACCGCGACCAAGATAGCGGCGGTGCGGTAACGCCCGATCTCTTCTAAGAACAAGTCGTCCATCGTTGTGATTCTGGCGACCGCGACGTTTGGGTCGATTGTCTGTATTACGTTCCCGATCGAGCGAGCAAGTGACGTGTAATCACCCGATTTTGCGACCACGAGGCTGACACCGAACATTGGTTCCTGGAGCACGGGTGCAATGACCTGTGGCTCGGGTGCTTCGCCAATGTTGTAGTAGGTCCCGTCACGTGCAACACCAACGACCGTCCAGGTTCTATCCCGCCACGTGATGGACCGACCGAGTACGTCTTCCGTGTCCCATATCTTTCTTGCGAGAGCTTGGTTGACGACGAGCACCGGTTGGTTTCCTACGACGTCGTCACCGGTGAATCCGCGACCCGCGACGAGCGGCACACGGAAGACAGAGAAATAGTCAGGGCCAACTACGTTGAATCCGGAGTCGAAATAATCACCGCCGTCCGGAGGTGTCATACCCGGAACGGTAAAGGAGCTTCCCCAAGAACCCTGAAACGGTACCATCGCCGTACTGGATACACGGTCCACTCCGGGCAACGTACTTACGCGTTCGATGGCGTCCGCGACGAATCGCGGTACCTGATCTTGTGTGTAATCGTGGTTTCTCAGGTTAAAAGAAGCGATGAGTCGGTTTTCCGTCTCGAATCCGAGATCCACCGCGCGGGCGTTTGACACGCTACGTGCAAACAAGATGGCGCCTGCGGCAACGATCAGAGATGCCGCCACTTGCGCGACGACCAGACTGTTTCGACCGAACGAGTTTTTCATTGTAGCGCGGGTACCATGGTGTACACCGATGTTAGTTGCTCTCATGGCTGGTACCGTGCCAAATATCAAAACGGTGAGCAGGCCGGCACCGATGGAAAACGCAAATACGGGCAGATCGGGCCCCACGTTCATGCTGACGGATACCGGCAAGAGGGACATGACGGGCCGCATGGCCCAGACGGTGAACACAAAACCGAGGACCGCGCCGGTCACGCCGATGAGACTCGACTCGGTGAGCAACTGCCTCGCAATGCGGCCACGGGACGCACCCAACGCTCGTCGAATTGCAATCTCTTGCCCGCGAATGGACCCCCGCGCTAACAGCATCAACGCCATGTTCGCGGACGCGACGAGGAGTACTAACCCTGCAACAGCCATCAGCAATCGCGTCATCGTCAGCGCGGTCGAGTAGTCCCGCGGTCGGTTCCACGACGAGAAGTTCTCGGCTAGCCAGGACGCCAAGCTCTCCATGTTGCTTTGCGCCATTTGTACTGATGTGCCGTCTCGCAAGCGTCCGACTGCGGACAACCAACGCCACGTCTCGCCCTCGACACGCTGCAGCATTCCCGTTTGTTGGTTTCGCAGCGCTGCAAACATGTTGAGTGGGACCCAGGCGTCGGGAGGCGTTTCGATTGGGCTCAACCCCACGAACTCCCGTGGCGCAACGCCAATGATTTCAAACCTCTTTCCATTGAGTGACACGCTCCGGCCGAGAACGTTCGAATCCGCACCAAACGAACGTGTCCAGATACCATGGCTCAAGATTGCAACGGCGCCTACACCCGGTGTTTGGTCCTCCTCGGGATGAAACTCTCGACCCAACATCATCGGTACACCGAGTACGTCGAAGTAGTTATCCGAAACGTGCCCGAGACGGACGGTTTCGATACGATCGCCGTTTGACAACGAGACTGCGGAACCATCTTCCTCGTACGCCATCAAACCGCGAAAGACTTCGTTTGCTTCTCTATAGTGGCGGTAATCTGGGTACGAGAGGGCGCCGGATTGTGTGTTGGCGTTCGCGCGTGTGATCCTCACCAGAGAACTCGACTCGACGACAAGCGGCGGGTCCTCCCACAAGAGACTGCGGGTGAGCGAGAAAATCGTGGCGTTTGCCGCCACTCCCAGTGAGACAATAAGAATCGCTAGGGCAGTGAAACCGGGAGAGCGGCGGAGCGATCGTATGCCAACCCGGATGTCGCGGAACAGACTCGAGATATCCATCTGGCTGAATCCTTTTCTTTTCATGGAGCCGTAAACAGTTTTTCGGCGATGCGACGGGAGCCACTCGCTGCAAACGGTAGCGATTAGGTCCATCATGGCGCCCGTCCAATGGATGACCGTAGACCACGAGCCGGGGCGAAATCGACGTGCGTGCCTCAGGTCCTCGCGGAAAGCGTTGACCATCTCGTCACCGAACTGGTGTCTGAACCGCCGTGGCAAAACACGCAGGAGCAGTCGATAGACGATTACGTGAAGACGGTGGCTCACGGGATCAACCGTTCGCCGCGCACTACCTCGACCAGTACCTCAAGTCGCTGTGCCTCTGCTGCCACGACACCCCGTCCTAAATCTGTTATCCGGTAGTAGCGCCGACGCTCGTCGTCATCTTCAGGAGCTGGCCGTTCGGTGACCTCTTCGATGAATCCGTCCCGCAGGAGGTCTCGGATAGTCCGGTATAGGGTCCCGGGGCCGAGCGTCACCCTACCCGCTGAGCGGGTGGCGATCTCCTCTTTGAGTGCGTAACCGTGGCTCTGGCCTTTCAGCAGGGCTAGCAGCATCAACAACACCCTCGGTTTGAGCGGAAGGAATCGTCCTGGGTCTGGTGTGATTCTGCTCATAGTTTTTGCACCATAATGGTTATAACCAAAATGGTTATAATTGTCCGGAAGCACAAGACATCGCCCGAGTCCACACTGGATTCCCTTGGTAATCAAGGAGGCATTTGAGGCACTGTCGCCCGAGCGAAGTCTCAAACGGTGCCATAGAAAGCCAACATGGCGAGTTTGGCGGCCAAGCTGTCGGGCGAACGAAAGCCCCGATCCAACGGACCGGGGCTTCATTCACTTCTGGGACTACGGTTGTGGTTTAGCGAATACCTGCTCGCACTCCGCCCGGCCCCATGTTCCGCCACTGCGGATTGGGCGCTTCACCCTCCTCTGGCCACACCTCCGCCAACGTATCGGCGTTATAGATACGACCGTTCTTGACGACGTACTGGATATCGACTGAGTTGCGCAGGTTCTCCAGCGGATCCGAATTGAACACCAGGATGTCCGCCATCTTACCAACTTCGATGGATCCGATGTCCTTGCCGAACCCGATGGCTTCCGCGCCGTAGATCGTGGCGGCGCGAAGTATATCATGGTTGGATGCGCCGCCCGAACCCATGGCCCACAGTTCCCAGTGATAACCCAGACCCTGCAACTGGCCGTGACTGCCTACGGCTGCGCGGGCGCTATCGGCCAGTAGATCGCGCACGAAGCCAGCGTGCTTCTTGAACACGTACTCCTCTTCCAGGAACCATCCCCCCGGTCCCGGACTGCCTCCCGCACCGGCGCCCCGACGTCGCGTTCGCGCATCCAGGTTGTCATGCGGGAAGAACCGCCGAAGCTTCTCGTTGTCGTGTACGTTCTCATTGGTGTAGAAGTAGTTCTCACCAAACGGACCGCCGTACGAAACGAGTAGTGTGGGGCTATTCGTGGTTTGTGACGTCTTGAACAACTCGACCACGTCGCTGAAAATCGGTGCAATCGGCAGGGCGTGTTCGATGCCGGGATAACCGTCGATGGCATGCGTCAGATTGAGTTTGAAGTCGAGGCCGCCTTCGGTGGTGGGCATCAACTCTAACTCTTTGGCTGCGCCGATGATCCACTGGCGCTGCTGCCGGTTGCCCGACATGTACATCTTCAGCGTTTTCGTGTCGTAGTACTTGCTGTAGCGCCGCAGCACGGTCTTGGCGTGGTCCGCGTCGCGAAGGTTCTCTCCCACGAACACACCAGGACCGGTTGAGTAGATGCGCGGACCGATCATGCCGCCCGTTTCGACGCGATCCTGATAGCTCAGGATGTCGGTGGACGACGTCTGTGGATCGCGGGTGGTCGTGACACCAAACGCCAGGTTGGTGAGGTATTGCCACGTTTGTTGCGGGTGGACCTCAGGCACCAACCACTGTGCGTGATAATGTGTATCGACGAATCCCGGCATAAGCGTCTTTCCGGATACATCGATCACCCGCGCACTATCGGGTATCTCCACCGAGTCGGGCAAACCGACGGCAACGATTCGATTGTTGGTGATGACCACGACACCATTCTCGATGATCTCGTGTTCGTTCATCGTCACTATACGTCCACCGCGCAATACGACGGTGCCATCCGGAACGTCGCGGGGCATCGTAACCTCGATACGCACCTCGTCGGGCATGTACGCGGTCGTGTCGGTGCGTGCGCTGTCCAACCCTGCGCGGACCGAATCGGCGTGCTGTCGGAGTGCATTCGCCTTGGCGCGGGCCTCGTCGGCCATTTGTAAGATCGAATCCGCACGCGCCTGAACCGAGTCCGCGATCAAACCGGTGAGCCTGCTCGTCAGCGAGTCGGCAAGATCGACCTCGGCTTTTTCGAGGCTGTCGACGATGGTACGCGTTGCCTTGAGGCTGTCGATGATACCGCGTACGATCAGTGCTTGCGCGACTTTATCCCGCGTCGCTTGCACCGTACTGTCTTCCATTGCCTCAGCACGACTGAGGTCGTAGGTGAACACCGCGTTCCCAATGGCCCAGTTTACGCGATTCCCGTCTGCACTCCACGTTGGGAATTCTCCGCCGACATCGGTGAGTTTGCGCACCATCACCGGCGCAGAGGCTGGATTGGCCACTCGAACCGTCGGCACCGGTCCACCTACGTCGGGAATATCGACCATGTAGATGTGATTCCCCACCTGCGCCAACGCCCGGCCGCCCTGCGGTGACATGACGACGAGGCCTGCCGGTGGCGGCTGCGGACCTTCTTCTGCCGGATCATCGTTCGACAAGAACACGTCTAGCGGTGTCGGGAAGACACGACGCGGAAGTTGTACCCACTCCTCTGGGTGCGGGTTGCCCGTCCCCGGTGGCAATGAACCGCGAACCATGAGGTGACGCTCGACGTCGGTACCGTCCCAACGGAACGACACGAGTCCCTCGCGGGGGCTATACGCATAAATCCTGTCGTTTTCGTCAGCTCGGAAATGTGCGACGTCGCGATTGCCCGTCGGGGCAATGAGCGTCACGTCTCCGCCGGCAGCAGGTACCCAAACGAATTCACCGCCCAAGGGCCCGAAGAAAATATCCGGGGCCCTCTTCAACTCACGTGCCGCGCCGCGTGTTGCGACGATGCGCTCGCCATCCGGCGACCACGCGAGGTTGTAATACAGCGCCGGCACGGCCGTGATTCGCTGTGCCTGACCGCTTCCGTCGGCGGTTACCGTTATGATGTGGCCACCCACGCTGTCGTCCCACGAAACAAAGGCGAGACGGGACCCGTCCGGCGACCACACCGGATGGTACTCGCCAACCTCAGAGTTGGTGACGCGGCGGGCCTCACCGCTGGGCATGTCCTTCACCCAAAGGCGATCGAACGCCGTGAACGCGAGTTTGCGCCCGTCCGGTGATACGACGGGATGGCGGATTTGGCGAGCTGTGACGTCCGCCGTGGTGTCCATCGCAAACGAGAACTTCACCTCGGGTCCCACATCGAGCTTCACATCCACTTCGAACGGGATCTGCGTGGGATCTCCACCGTCCATCGGCACCCGCCAGATACCGCCTTCGTATGAAACAACAACTGACCGTGAATCCGGTGTGAAGCTATACCCGGGAAGCACGTCCAGTGGTGCGCGTGATTCCATGTCATCGCGTTGCACCGGGAAAACGAGCCACTCTTCATCGCCCGTTGTGAGATTGCGTTTACGCAATCCGGTTTGCGTGTTGTCTCGAGTGCCGTACACCAACCAGTTCCCGTCCGGAGAGATGGCCGGTCGAAACGCGGAACCATAACGGTTGGTCATGACCGTTGATTGACCTGTCTCGGTGTCGTAGCGATACAGCCGATATTGCGGGAAGATGGCGTTGTACGACCAATCGCCATTCCGTCCGGCGTACCAGATGTACCTGCCATCCGGTGTGACCGCCGCGCCGATGGTTTTAAGCTGACTGGGCCCACGAATGATCGGCATTGGACTGCGCCGATCCACATTGTACATCTGTAACTTTGCGGAGCCACCAAGCCCACCAGACCTGCTCACGACGATGCGTTCTCCGTCAGGCATCCACTCAGGTGACAGAAAGAGGCTCGAATTTCCCCGTGTTATTTGCGTCGTGTCTGTGAAGTCGGAACGCATGGTCCACAGATTTTCGCCACCGCTCCGGTCGGAGATGAATGCAATCGTTTCACCGTCCGGGCTGTAACGCGGTTGCGCATCGAACGCCATTCCCTTTGTGATGCGTGTTGCCTTACCCCCTTCGAGGGGTAGCGTATACAAGTCGCCCAGTAGGTCAAACACAATTGTTTGTCCATCGGGATTCACATCGAGTGACATCCAAGTGCCTTCGGTCGCCGTAAACTCCGCGTGACGCTCGGCACTCAGCGGCAACGGCTCATCCTTCTTGCCGTTGGCGTCTCCAGTGTCTCCAGGTCTCTGTGCGGTCAACGGAGACAACGCCAGGGAACCGGCAACGAGCGCCAGTGCGCAGGCACGTGTTATCGCCCCACTGACTGACCGCCCGCCCGTATGACGACCGTTCGTCTGTCCGTCTCTCATCATGACAGCCTTTCGTCTTTTCAATGTCTGGCGAGTCATCGCGCACCTCCTTGCGTACTGCTCGTTGCGGTCGGCGCGATGTAACGCCACGGTTCTTCGATAGCGCTGATCTGACGCGGCCACACTTCGTCTAGCGTATTGCCTTCGTACAACCGGCCGTTCTTCATCACGTAACGAATGGTGTTTGTGTTGCGAATGTTATCTAGGGGGTTCTGCTCGAGGATCACGAGGTCCGCAAGTTTGCCACCTTCGATCGAACCGACGTCGCGCCCGAGCCCGATTGCCTCCGCACCCATCTGCGTAGCAACACGCAACGCATCGTGGTTGGACATGCCGCCGCTTTGGATTGCCCAAAGTTCCCAATGGAAACCCAGACCCTGTAGCTGACCATGGCTTCCAACGCCGGTGCGTCCCCCGGCCTCCACGAGATCCTTCAGCCACGCCGAGTGTCTGGGGAAGGTGTACTCCTCCTCCATGAACCAACCGCCCGGTCCTGGACTGCCGCCCGCACCGGCTCCCCGACGCCGGATCTTCCGGTCGAGTTCTTCGCTGGGTGTGAAGTACGCAAGCTTTTGGTCGTCGACCAGATTTTCATTCGTGTAGAAATAATTCTCAGCCCACGGACCGCCGTAACTCACAACGAGTGTGGGCGTGTTGGTGGTTTGAGACGTCTTGAACAATTCAATCACGTCGTTGTACGCTGGGATGATGGGCATGTTGTGTTCGATGCCCGGGTAACCGTCCATCGCGTGCGTCATGTTGAGTCGATAGTCGAGCCCACCTTCTGTGGTTGGCATGAGTTCCAGCTCACGCGAAGCCATGATGAGCCACTGTCGTTGCCTGCGATTACCTGACATGTACATCTTGAACGTCTTCGTGTCGTAGTAGTCGCTATAGCGTCGGAGAACGTTTCGTGCGTGGTCCAAACTGCTTATCCCCTCTTGCCGGAAAACCCCCGGACCGGTCGAGTAAACCCGCGGTCCGAGCATATCGCCGGCATCCACGTGATCGGCGTACGTGAGAACATCCGTCGTTCCCGTTTGCGGGTCTCGGGTTGTCGTCACCCCGTACGCGAGATTGGCCTGGTAGGCCCACGGTCGGGCACGATGAATGCCAATGCCACGCAGCGCACGCAGGTGCGCATGCACATCTACAAAACCCGGCATGATGGTCATGCCACTCACATCGACGACGCGAATACTATCCGGCGTGGCGCTGCGCGGCCCAACACTCTCAATACGACTGTTGCGGATGATCACGTCTGCGTTTTCGATGACTTCGTTGTCACGCATCGTGATCACGCGGGCGCCTCGCAAGACGACCATGCCCTGCGGGATGTCCCGTGTCACTTGTACGTCGATGCGTTGTTCCACCGGTTGGTAACGTGCCTGCGTCATGGCCGACTCGTCCGCACCGGCACGGCGGAGACTGTCGTCCACCGCTTCGGCGCGATCGATGTCGTATGAGACAAAAGCGTTGCCGATTGACCAGTGAATGGTACGGCCGTCAAGTGCCCACGCCGGGAACTCCCCTCCGATATCGCTGAGTTTTCGCACGGGCATCGATGCACTGTCGGGTTTGCTCACCAGAATGGTTGGAACCGGTCCGCCGGTTTGCGGTACCGTGACAACGTACAGGTCGTTGTTGGCCCGTGCGACGGCGTACTCGCCGTGTGGCGCCATCATGATGAGGCCCGCGCTGATTTCGGGCATCTGTTCACCGGGCGCACCTTCGAAGAAATCCGGTGGCATCAGGATATCGGTTGTATCCGACATCACGCCCATGTAGCCCCCAGCCAGGAACGGCAATCTCCACGTGACACGCACGTGTTGGCGGAGGTCGGTGTTGTCCCAACGCATGGACGTAAGCGCCACCGAGGCCGGCTGATTACTGCCGTCCTGTGCCGGTGCAAAGCCGTACGTGTAAATGCGATCGGGTTGATCCGTCACGAAGTGGGGTTTTGTACGACCACCCGTTGGCCCGACTACCGTCAGTGGTCCGCCGGTCGATGGCACCCACACGAACTCCGCTGCCAGTCCGAACGCCGAACCGATCGACTCATGTAGGAAACGGGCGTCCGAGCGCACCGCAATGATACGATTGCCATCCGGCGACCACGCCGTCTGGTGATAATAAGCAGACGCCTGTGTGAGCTGTTGTGAGTTGCCGCCGTTTGCGCTCACGCGTCTAATGTGACCTTCATCGTCGTCCCATGTGACGTACGCAATGGATGCGCCGTCCGGCGACCATGTCGGGTGATACTCGCCGGTATCGTCCGAGGTCAGACGCCGAGGATTACCATCCGGGAGGTCCATGACATACAGACGCCCAACCGCCGTGAATGCCAAATGGGTTGCGTCAGGTGATGGGACAGCGTCGCGAATCTGCTTGGCTGTGAACGTCGGGGTGTCTTCAATGGGGTACTCGAATTTCACTTCCGGACCAACCGCCACTTCGGCATTTACTGTGAACGGAATTTCCGTTGGGTCGGAGCCGTCTATGGGAACTGACCAGATTCCGCCACCGTACGACATCACAACCGCGCGGGAATCCGGCGTGAAAGAATAACCCGGCAACACATCCATGGTTGCCCGCGATTCTTGCTCGTCGCGTTGAATGGGGTATGCCAGCCACTGTTCCTCACCGGTGGCCAATTCCCGGAGGATGAGCCCCGTTTCCGTGTCCTGGCGGGTGCCGTACGTTAGCCACTGACCATCGGGCGAAAGGGCCGGTCGAAAGGCCGAGCCATATCGCGACGACATGGTCGTCCGCGTACCGGCTTCGCGATCGTACACGCCTAGCTGGTACTCAGGGAGGATTGCGTTGTAACTCCACGCACCAAAACGCTGTCCGTACCAGACGTACCGTCCGTCATTTCCAAACGCGGCGCCCATCATGCGGAGGCCGCCGGGGCCGGGTGTCATCTCGATACCCGTCCCACCCCTTGAGTGGTACAACCACAGCTTCTCCAGGCCCCTGAAAGGAAACGCTCGGGACACGACGATGTAGTCGCCGTCCGGCGTCCACTCCGGGGACATGTAGACGCTCGCGACGTCCGAGGTCACCGGTCGGACGTCGCTGCCGTCCGAAGCCATCAGCCAGACGTTGTTGTCTCCGCTACGATCGGAGACGAACACGACCTGCTCACCGTCCGGCGAAAAGCGAGGCTGCATGTCGTGAGCCATGCCGTGGGTCAGTCGTGTCGCTGTCCCTCCGGTGATCGGCATGGTGTAGATGTCGCCCAACATGTCGAAGAGGATCTGCTGCCCATCCGGACTTACATCCAGTGACAGCCAGGTGCCTTCCGATGTCGTGAATCGGGCCCACCGGGCGGGCTCGAGTGGAAGCCCCTCGTTGTCTCCTTGCTGAGCTTGGAGAGCGCCTATCGGCGCAAATGCGAGGAGCGCGAAAAGGGCGGCGTATCCAGTGCCGCGGCGTGGATCCAAATGCATACGATTGCTCCAGAGCGTGGTGAGTGTGACGATGCAGTTTGTAACGGTGTTTCCCAGCCAGTTACACGGACATAATGAATACAAACGGATACATAATGTAATGCCGTGTACCAGTGATATGATGCTCGGTACCAGTGATATGATGCTCGAATCATCCGAATCGTTGCGGTTCAATGAGGGCATCGAATCTACGGACTCGCCGACACGCTCGGCGAAATGGGAGGTAAACGCTTGCCTCTCTCGATTCGTCACAACAGTGGAAATTTCGGAACCCTCTCGAGCGAGACTGAACGATTGAACGAGCTGGTTCAGCCGCTGATTCCCCTCGTGTGCGCTGGGGACCAGGACGCGCTCGACCGGTTGGTCCGCGCCTGCCAGCATCGCGTATACCGGTGGGCGTTGGCCAAAACGGCCGATAGGGATGACGCCGACGATGTGACACAAGAGGTGTTGATGCGTTTGGAGCGAACATTGGCGACGTATCGCGGAGATTCTCTCTTTTCCACCTGGCTGTATCGGTTGACCGGGAACGTGGTGATCGACCACCAGCGGGATCGTTCCCGCCGAGAGAAACTGTCGGAGCGGGAGAATGGAAGACGCCGCGTGCGAATGCACGCGCAACTGGCGGACGCGGTCCACGCCCGCCTCGACGACATCCATGTCGCGGACGTTGCTCGTCTGGTTCGGGTGCTTTTTGAAAAACTTCCGGATCGACAACGAGAAATCTTCGATCTCGTCGATCTTCAGGGGTTTGAGCCGGCCGAGGTGAGTCGAATGATTGACATGAACGGGGCGACGGTCAGGGCTCACCTTTTCAAGGCGCGTCGCGCGATCCGGCGGCGGATCATCATGGAAGTCCCGGCCCTTCAGGAGGAGGTTGCCGAATGACCTGTGATGTTATGAGAGAGAGGATACTCGAGGCCGACCTGGCAGAGCTTAGCGGCGAAACCGAGACGCCGTTGACGCGGCACCTACCCGGCTGTGCCGCGTGCCGGATCTTGGCAGAAAAGATTATCGACGCCGAGGCTGCCTTGGGCACCGCACTCGACTCGATGACCAGCGGGGTTGTGTCGAAGTCTCGTCCTCCGCGGAGGCGGTTATGGGGACTTGTGCCGTTGGCGGTTGCCGCAAGTCTTGTTGCGATTCTAATGCGTGGTGGACTGCGACCATCGCCGGTTCCCGACCGGATAACTGTCCAGGTTGACCACGCCGTTCCGCTCATCGAAACCACCGGCAATCAAAATGTCGCCGTTTTCAGTACAGACGATCCGAATGTCGTGGTCGTCTGGTTCTTGGGAGGAACCGATTGATGAAAACCAAGTACGTCACACTCGCTCTGCTTACCATGATCGCGCACGGGTGTGCGAGGGGCACGAACCTC
>JAZDDD010000704.1:0-2506 GCA_036679545.1 Gemmatimonadota bacterium
CAGGGATGCTGTTGCGCCGGCATGTAAACCGCTGGAACAGGTTCCTCGTCCATGCTGTACTGTTTGGTATTGGACACGACCCCGACGACGGTCAGCCAACCGTCCGAGGCCGTCCCCGGTACCAGGAGGAACTCCATTTCAGGCTTGATGCGCTGGCCGACTGGTTCGGTATCTCCCCATGTTATGCGCGCAAGGGCCTGATTGACGATGACGACACCCGCAGACTCCAGGTTGTCATTGCTGTCGAAGTCGCGACCGCGTAAAAGTGGTGTTCCCATCGTCGCAAAATAATCGCGATCGATCGTCCGCCAGTCGGGATTTGCGGCAATTCGTGCCTCGCCCTGCCTGTAAATACCAAGTCTGAGGTTGGCGCCCGGGACGAGCGGTGGCGCGGAAACAAATGAAGCACGATTTACACCTGGTGTCGCCTGCAAGGTCTGTACGAGTTCCCGTCGAAATGCCGCCTGCGCGCCAACACTCTCGTACCGCTCGACCGTCATGTCCAGTTCGGCCGTCACGGTACCCATCACGGAAAATCCGGGGTCCTGTGCGGCAACCAAGATTCGCGCGATCGCGCGATCGCGTCGTCCCGGAGAGAGTTTGCGTGTTGCGTTCTCAGAGGAAGACCCAAAACGGCGTACGTTGATGGCCGGTGCTAATCCAAATAGAAAACCAGCAATGACACCTAACGCCACGGTGAAGAAGACGACCGTCATGTCGAGCGTCGCAACTCCCGAGTGAAGGTAATGACGTGGCACAAGACTGTTTATCAAACTCAACGAGCCGAACGCCATGCCGAGTGCAACGGTGGCACCAGCGACTCCCAAGACAACGGATTCGGTGAGCAGTTGACGTACGAGACGTGCGCCGGATGCGCCCAGCGAACGTCGAATAACCATCTCACTTCTTCGAGCCGTCGTGTCGGCGGTCATGACCGCGGCAATATTGCTGCACGCGATGAGTAGAATTGCGCCAACCACGGTGAGCAGAAGCAACAACGTTTGTTTGCCACGCGCCGCCAGCATCTGTTGAAGCGAGCGTACCCGAAAACCCGCGTTCTCAAACGTCGTCGGTTCGGCTATGGAAATCGCCTGGGCAAGAACGGACAACTCCGACTGGACAAGTTCGGGATTCGCATCCGGTGTCATGCGGGCCACGGCGCGCAATCCGCCCGCCGAACGGCTGGGGCCCCAAAAAGGCCGGAGGTCCTGCGGTATCCAGACGTCTGTGTCCTGGGGCAAACTGAAAGTAGCCGGCATCACACCGGCAATTGGAACCGTGTTAACGGACACCGTGATGAGTGTTCCCAAAACGTCCAAATCACCGCCAAATGCGCGTTGCCAGAACGAGTGGCTGATTACGGCGATGGGTGAGCCACGTAGGTCACTTCGAGTGGTGCCAAGTGCTGGTGGGATGCCCAAAACGTCAAAGAAATCTTCCGTTGTGACATAGGCTGGGACGTGATACGAAACGTCATTGGCCACCACGGATTGCATGGTGCCTGTATAGGCGCCGACGGCTTCCAGGGAACTGATGTCCGTTCCAATCTCGTCAACGCTCGCCATTGACAGTGACCGGACATCCCCTGTGCTGAGTGAAATCCTGTCCAGGAAGACGAGTCGATCGGGCTCCGGGTAGGGCAATGGACGCAGAAGACCTGCCTGCACCACGCTGAACACGGCGGTGTTGATCCCAATGCCTAACGCCGCTGTGGCGAGCAAGACGCCCGTTCGCGCCCATCGTTTCCTGTATGACCTGACAGCGAACTTGAGATCCTGAGTGACGTTGGTGAGCCAGGGAACGCGTGGCCCCTTGGCGAATACTTTACGCAATCGCGTATTCGTCCGCCAAACCCTGTTGGCGATGAAAGAGGCGGGTTTTAACAGGACGGGAATGGGACGGCTTCCGACTGATTTTTTTAGCGCGGTGAAGAACTCGTTTACGGATACGTAACGATTCTCTCGATCGACAGCCATCGCCCGCTGCAAGACGCTTCCAACCGCATCGGGTACGTCGGGAGCGGCATCACGGACGTGAGGGGGCGCAATTGTAAATCTTTGCGCCACCACTTCTGTCGCGGTACTTCCTTCAAAAGGTTGTCTTCCGGTGAACATTTCATACGCGACACACGCAAGGCTGTAAATATCCGCGCGTGCATCGATGTGGGATTCGCCGGCCGCTTGTTCGGGGCTTACATATGCCGGCGTTCCGGCAGATGCATCTACGCCGCCGCGCCGACCGAGGGCGCGTACCTCAGCGTGAATCACTTGTGAAATACCGAAATCCGCTAGATACACATGTTTGCCAGCGAACAGGATGTTCTCAGGCTTGATGTCGCAATGCACAACACGCGCCGCGTGAGCGTACTCGAGGGCTTCGGAAATGCCGCTGAGTATGTGGAGTGTTTCCTGCACGGCTAGCCGTCGCTTCGTCTTGAGTTTGTCGCGGAGGGAGCCACCCTGCACGAACGGCATGACAAAAAATGGATACCCGGCCGATTCCCCGG
>JAZDDD010000705.1:0-5278 GCA_036679545.1 Gemmatimonadota bacterium
GACAGGCCGTATGACACCGCTATGGGTTGTGGTATCGTACTCGCCTCTACGTTCACCGTCTGTAGGGACTCCGCAGGCGAAAAAATGTGTCCGGCCGAGTCGATCGAGGCGGCGCGGACGGCGTAGGTGCCGGTTTTCAATCCGGTCACCAACCCGGCCGTTGTGACGACGCGAGCGAAAGACGCCGGGCCCGTGATGGCCACCGTGGCGGCGATGCCTGTCGGGACACCGCTCAGGGACAGATTGAGAATCCCAGACGAAAGCATGTAGGCGATAGGCAGGGATGTTGTTCTGTCCACTTCTACGTCAATGGTGAAGTCTCCCGATTCGGGGCTGTAAATGTTGATATCGACGTCCACATCGGGTGCCGATACGGTGTAAGATCCCGGCACAAGCCCCACCAAGTCCCCGCCTGCGTCGATGGTAGCCGTGAATCCGTTTGGACCTGTTACGGTAAGGATGACCGGGGCGCCGGCGGGAAGTCCGGTGACAATCGTTTGTATGACACCGGTTGATGGCTGGCTGAGTTCGCTATAACAGGCGGATAGAATCGTGGCGCCGAGCGCAAGAGACGCGAGTGTATGCCGAAACTTCATGAAATGCTTCCTTAATCTGAGGCTTTGCCCGGGTGGTGAAGGATAGTGTTGGCTCATGAAAGACGACGTGACCATCGTCACCCACAGTTTCGGCAGCCGCGGTGGTCGCTATGAACGTCCATGAACATGTCTAGTTTTGAGGTAGTGACATCGGAAATCGTGGAACCCCGGGGTGTCCTTGGGCGTTTGACTTTTTGTGGTGCCCCCCGTCGTCTGAAAAGCAGCGTACTTCGGCGGTGCTACACGGAGTGTATTCCTTATATAGGGCAATGACTGTTCGCGTTGATATTCGGATGTCTATGACTTGAGGATGATTGTGGCCAAACATTTTGTATCACAACGAGATTGGATGCCCTTGGGCACCACGTCGCCAAGAGCGTTGCGCGAGGCGCGATTGCAAATGCATTGGGCTGCCCAGGTTGTGAGTTCCCTCGGCAAATCGTTTGTGGCACCTCAAACCGACGATAGTCACCCAAATCTTGGTTACGTGGCCGATGGTGGTCTGTTGATGGGCCGGACGACGGATACCGCGCCGGGTTTTCGCGCTGCGCTCTCAATTCCCGCGGGAAAGTTGATGTTATTGGATGACGAGAGTGCATGCATTGATGAACTGCCGATTGATGGTGTTACGCTCGATGGGGCATATGCGTGGCTCGAAAACGCGGTGAGAACGCACAGCAATGGAGCTGTCACCGGGCCGCTCGAACGAACCCTGTACGACATACCCAAACATCCAATCGGAGAGGGAAAACCTTTTCGCAAACCCGATGACTCAACACTTGCGGAGCTTCGAGCATGGTATCATGATGCCGACTTGATTTTACAAGCTTTCGCTTCTGAGACCCATGGTGTGTCGAGTGTGCGGATCTGGCCGCATCACTTTGATATTGGGGCGCTTGTGGTGCTCGACAAAAGCGACGATTCGGAAACCGCACGTTCGGTGGGGATTGGTATGACGCCAGGTGACGACTATTACGACGAGCCGTATTTTTATGTAAATCCATATCCTCGTCCGGCAGGCAACGAGTTCCCGATGCTACGTGGGGGAGGTGTTTGGCATCAGCATGACTGGTTTGGTGCGGTGCTCACTGGTAGCGCGCTCGTCTCTATTCCGTCAGAAAGACAACGGGACACGGCGAGTGGGTACCTCCGCGGCTCCTTTGAGGCCGCGACGAATCTCTTGAGTCCGTAGGGGCTCCGGTTGAATGTCTTTGTGGACCTGCATACGTTTCGTTACGGTTGTTTGAACCACGCTGGAGTTGGACCATGACAACAGCCATTGATGTGTTGACGGATGAGAAGCAGGACCTGCTGCGACGTTTTCGCGCGGTCCGAGATGGTACGTTGAAGCTGGTGGAACCTTTGTCCGCGGAGGATTGCACCACACAGTCAATGCCGGATGCCAGCCCAGCAAAGTGGCATCTTGCACACACGACTTGGTTTTTTGAACGATTGATCGTAGAGCCAAGCGTGGCCGACTATCAGAGGTTCGATCCAACATTCCACGTTCTTTTCAACTCCTACTACAACTCGCTCGGCAAGCAACACCCTCGGCCACTCCGTGGCGTTTTGAGCCGACCCTCGCTCGACCATGTTCTGGGCTACCGCCATCATGTTGATCAATACATGCAATCTGTTTTGGGCGGAGAGTCTTCGATTGCCCCGGAGGTGGCCAGGACCATCGAGGTTGGGCTCAACCATGAGCAGCAACACCAAGAGTTGTTACTCATGGATATCAAGCATCTCTTGTCGTGTAACCCCCTCAAACCGGTGTATTCGAACACATTGCGGTCCCACAGGGTTTCATATCGCCAATCGGCTGACAACGAATCGCGAGTACCTCGCGTTTATTGGCGATGGTGGTTACCAAAGACCGGAACTTTGGCTTTCAGATGGCTGGGCGGCGGTCCAGGCTGATATGTGGGTGGCGCCACTCTACTGGCAGCAAGACGGCGGCGTGTGGCAAGAATTCACGCTCGGTGGTCAGCGAGCGCTCGATTTGGACGCTCCCGTTTGTCACGTGAGTTACTACGAGGCGGACGCATTTGCGCGGTGGTCGGGGGCTCGTCTACCGTCGGAGGCCGAGTGGGAAATATCGTCTGCAAGCATTGTGATTGACGGGAATTTTGTTGAAGACGACTACCTGCGCCCGGTAGGAATTGTGGGCGGCCAACACCGAATCGAACAAATGTTCGGTGACGTGTGGGAATGGACCAAAAGTGGTTATGAGTCCTACCCTGGTTATCGTACCCCATCCGGCCCGTTGGGAGAGTACAATAGCAAATTCATGTGCGGCCAAATGGTGCTGCGCGGAGGTTCTTGCGTGACTCCCCAAAGCCACATCCGAAACACATATCGGAACTTCTTCCCCCCGCAGGCGCGCTGGCAGTTTTCCGGCATCCGGCTTTGTAGGGACAAGGCGTAGTCGATTCGATGGACACGCGTGGGCTTCCGTGGGCTCACTTGTTTGCCCGAGCAGTCCTTGGCCTGATCTTTTTCATGGCCGGGGTTTTCAAGGTATTTCAACTTGGCCCCTTAGAGCACGCTCGGCGATTTTTTGTCGAGCCCTATGCGGAATCCTTCTTGCCTGCGTGGTCGCTTTGGGCAACCGGGTCGCTCGTGCCGGTTGTCGAACTATGTTGCGGTGCCCTATTGATAGTGGGGCTACGTGTGCATCAGGCGGCCCTTGCACTGGGTGGGGTGCTCGTGCTTGTGACGTTTGGTCATTTACTCGACCAGCCGCTGTATGCGTTTCACACACATGTAATCCCCCGTTTGGCGTTGCTTCTTGTGATCTTGATACTTCCGCGGGACGCTGACACCATGTCGGTGGACGCAATACTCGATAAACGCCGTGCATGACGATCGGGAGTATTCTTCGTTCTCGCCGAACCCAATAAAGATGTGTCCCTGGCAGAAAGCTGATTCTTCCCGTAATGTAGGGTAATCCCTCACATTCCCTCTCGGAGGTCGTCATGGAACGACGCGCTTTCCTTCATACTGGGCTCGTCGCGACCGCTCTTTCAGCGGGCAGCGGCGCCGCACTTCCACGCGGCGTGACCGCCAAGTCCATTCGGGCGAACGGTCCGGTTCGTCTCAACGCGAACGAGAATCCGTTGGGACCGTCGCCTTCGGCTCGCCAAGCGATCATCGATGGTATCGCCGACTCCAATCGTTACCCGTTTACTGGAGTTCCACCCCTACTCGAGCGGCTTGCTGCAAAGCACAAAGTGGCTGCTGAGAACGTGGTGGTGGGTACCGGTTCCACCGAAATCTTACAGATGACGGTGCAAGCGTTTGGTCGTTTTGGCTCGAAATTCGTGATTGCCGACCCGACGTTTGAAGATGTACCCGGTTACGCTGTGCCGTGGGATCTTGATACGGTAAAAGTACCGCTCAGGAGTGACTGGGCGCACGATATTGATGCAATGAAACGCAGCGCCGCAAAGACGATCGGGCCCGTGGTCGTCTATATCTGCAATCCCAACAATCCTACGGCAACGCTGACGCCCAGTGTCGAAGTCGATGCGTGGATTCGATCGGCACCTGAAAATATTTACTTCCTGGTTGACGAGGCGTATTACGAGTTTGCCCAACACGCCACGGAGTATTCGTCCGCCATCAAGTGGATTCATACCAATCCGAGGGTGGTTGTTGCCAGGACATTTTCCAAGATATACGGCATGGCGGGCATGCGGCTTGGATACGCGCTTGCCCATCCTATGACCGCATCCCTTTTGCGAAGCATGGCGTGTGACAACGGTGCAAATCACCTCGCAATTGTCGCCGCAATGGCCAGTCTCGACGACGATGCTCACGTTGCACGAAGTATCGATACCAACGAACGATCGCGGCGTATCCTGCATGGGGTACTCGATGATCTCGATTTAGAATACCTGCCGTCTTACACGAATTTCCTCATGCATCGAATCAATGGCGATTTGCCGGAATACATCACTCGGATGGCGGATGCTGGCTTCAATGTTGGACGTCCGTTCCCGCCAATGCTGGAATACAACCGGGTATCGTTTGGGAGCCCCGAGCAAATGGAAGAGTTTGGTGGAGTTTTGCGGACGTTCCGTGAACGCGGTTGGGTGTAAACCGAATCGATTTTGCAACAAGCGCGCTTGAAGAGGGGTCGGATCGAGTCAATCGGTTCGACCCTTTTTGATCTCGTGGTCCTGTCGTAGACGCCGGGTTTTTTGCCACGGAGGTGGAGAAGCTCAACATTCAACACTCACCATTCAACACTCAACTTTCAGCATCAAGGCGCAACTTTCATCGGGGCCGCAGTTTCGGTTGGGCGTTACGTGTTGAATGTTGATGCTGAGCGTTGATTGGTGAGTGTTGAGCGTTGAATGTTGAGCTCTTCTTCTCTGTGGCTTAACCCGAGGAACCCGCCCTCAATTCCCGCAGCCATCCTTGAAAGAAAAAGAGGTCAAGTTCGACCCCCGTCCCCATTGCCTGGGACTCATATATCCACTTTACAATGTATCCGTAAATGGATATATTCGATGTAACTGGTTAGGAGGTCCTATTGAGTCCCAAGAACCCCGATCCGACATCGTTGTTGCCCCTGCGTCCGGTCGTGTTTGAGATCTTGTTGATCTTGAATGAGGGTGAACGTCACGGTTACGGCTTGATGCAAGATGTCAAAGAGCGCACCGGTGGCCGATGGATTT
>JAZDDD010000706.1:0-2178 GCA_036679545.1 Gemmatimonadota bacterium
TGCGACGATCGTAGTCACCAGACGATACCGAGTCGGCACCCCCGCAAAATCCGTAACCAGTACAAAGTATTCACCGGGAACCAATCCGACGGACGCACGTGGCGCGGTGTCTTCACCGGGCAGACTCAGACCCAAGAGCGCAATGGAATCTGTCGCAAATCTTCGGAACACGTACACATCCAGATCGGGATCGAGAAACCCGCCGACGCTTCCAATGACCTCTGCCTGAAAGACACCCGTGGATGCCGTCGAAACCGAAAACGAGAACCAATCCGCCTCATGTGGATTGTCAATCGTTAATTGTAGCGTGTCACGACCACCCAACGGAAATGCAGACTGGCACACGTCGTTTTCTTCGGCCTCGGCAAGATCCTCGATAGCCACGCGGAAGAACGCTCCGGGTTGGAACGGCAGCTCGAATGGTATCCCATGGCATGCCTGGAACCCCGGCCCCAGCAACCAGGAATCAGGACCGATTATCCAATTTGAGAGATCCGAACGCCATTCGAGGCTGTCCGTCAGCAGAATCCGGTACGATTCCGTCGTGGTTTGATTCGATTGTACAAAAAAGGTCCGGTCGCCCCGCACGGTTTGCGTGAAACGGTACCAATCCGCCGGAAGGCTATCGTCCCTCGATCTACCTTCAAACGCGAGCGCCGGATTGTGGAATGCCTCGATACCACCCAAGTCCCACGGAATCGTATCGTTTGGCTCATAGATGTCCCGTCGAATGACGGCGATGGCGTCCGGGCTTTGCGCGTTCCCGGCCGGAGCCAGTACACTCGCCCGAGCAAGTCGCGGCGTCGGCGGAGCCACCCAGACGGACAGAACACCAAATCGGTTTGGAAAATTCGGGTCGACCGGAGTCCAGGACTCGTGCGTGGCAACAACCAAGTCCTGTTCATCGCCGAGTGTAACAAAAAAAATCGACTCAGGATTGAGGCCTGACCCGTAGACGCGTACCGTGCTTCCGTAGAACCTCACACGCGGCCTCATGCTATCTATGGTCACCAGAGCCTGCACCTTGATAAGCTGTTCGCCCGGCGCAGCCGATACGAAGCCCTTGGACCGCACTGTTATCACGGAGACGCCGGTGCCTGTCGCGAGCAAGAAGCCCTCTTCCGGATCGATCGCAGCCACCGTCACATCGCTACTTGTGAACGTCAGAGGACCGGCGTCAACAACATTTCCGTTTGCGTCCAACAGCCTCGCGCTCACCTGAACCACGTCCCCATCCAGCAGAACCGGCACGGAGTCCATTTCTACCGATAGCTCGCTACTTCGCTCAGTCGGATAGACACAGGCTACCCAGAGCCCGGCAACGAGAACGGAGGTGATTAAGCGATTGTGACCCATGATTACAATCTATCGTGCCGGACGGGCTCATCGCTGCCCATCGCGCAACTCATTAAGGGAAAACGACTTACGTAGCACCAAACGTGACCCAGCACTTCACCCAGCCGGTGTCATACACCATAATGAATAGCAATACTCCGAATTATCGGCGCGCACGGCGATTTACGTCACAATCGGGCAGTTCATTGCCCTAACGAAACTGCCCCATTTCGCGCTCGTAGGCCCACTATAGCAAGGTAAGGAAAGACCAGGCAAACCCTCTGTGGAAGCGATCGTGTGATTCAACTACAAAATATCAATCGGGTTTTCGGGAAGGGTGACGAGCGCACCGAGGCGGTCCGGAACGTCAACCTGGACATCGGCGAGGGCGATTTCGTGACCATCATGGGACCCTCCGGATGCGGCAAGTCAACCTTGCTCGCCATCATCGGCATGTTGGACGCCTCCTGGACGGGCTCTTACACCTTTGCAGACACCGAAGTGCATCGACTCAAGCCCAAAAAACGCATCGCCCTGAACCGCGATTATGTCGGATACGTATTCCAACAGTATCACCTATTGGATGACCTGACGGTCGCCGAGAACCTCGAGGTTCCGCTCACCTACCGAAAGATCAAAGGCGCCGAACGGTCTCGAATGGTAGACGAGTCACTGGAACGGTTTGGGCTTGGGCCCAAACGTCGTGCCTACCCGGGCAGCCTCTCCGGCGGCATCCAACAACTCGTGGGAGTCGCCCGAGCCATCATCGCTCGACCACGTGTCATATTGGCCGACGAACCGACGGGTAACTTGCATTCGGATCAAGCGAGAGAAATCATGGAA
>JAZDDD010000707.1:0-2616 GCA_036679545.1 Gemmatimonadota bacterium
CGATGGCCTGGCGCATGGCAAGAGACGGCTTGGTAACGGTATCGCTGCGAAGATCAATGGAGGATGCGCTACTCCTCGTCGTCTTCAACTTCTTCCTCGGGCTCCTCGCGCCGCTCCTTACGTGCCTTAGATAACCGGCGCTCCAATTCATCGCGAGCGGAGTGGACGGCCGCCTTGCCAACCGCGACCGCTTCTTTGGCGTCGTCGCGCTTCTCGTCAATGACCTGGCGTGCGGAGGAGATTCCTTCCTCGACGCGTGACTTTGTGTCCTCGTAGCCACCACTCAGAATCTCCTGAAGCTCCTCCGCCTTATCTGAAGCCGTTGAGCGCAGCTGTCGGCCACGATTACGGAGTTCGCGCCGCGTCTCCTCACCAGTCCTGGGCGCAAACAGCAACGCCAAACCCGCACCGGCCAACAGACCAAACAAAAAAGCGCCAAGCCCACCTTCGGACCGTTCCACGACGACCACGGCCCTATCCTTGTCGTCCATGATTTCTCCTCAAAAGCCAATTACTTCAAATGCCGAACGCGGAATTTATCGCCGCAGTTCCGGGGATGTCACCCCTCGTCGAACTCGACCCTTACACCATCGTACGCGGGCTCCACACCCGCGGGGAGCCGCGCGCACAAATCTGCGTGACTGTAACGATGTGTGAGATGCGTGAGTAGCGTACGACGAGCGCCGATCCGCTCGGAGGCCTCGATGGCCTCGGGAATGGACAGGTGGGCCGGGTGAGCTTTTTCGAACAGCGCATTGATCACCAATATTTCGACACCTTGCAGCAGGTCATAGGCAACCGCCGAAATACTCTTTACGTCCGTCAGGTACGCAAAATTACCAAAGCGATACCCGTACACCATGGTCCGCCCATGATCGAATTCAATTGGCACAACGTCCAAGCCGCCAACCGAAATCCGTTTGCCTACGGCAAGACCATGCGCCGTCAACTCAGGTTTCGAACTTCGCACCGGTGGCGGGGATCCATCGAAGATGTAGTGGAACCGACGTTTGATATTGTCAATCGCTTCGGGAGATCCGAAAAGTCGCAACGGACCGTTTGACACCGACACCGCACGAAGATCGTCAATACCATGTACGTGATCCGCATGTTCGTGCGTGTACAATACAGCATCCACGGTGCCGATCTTCGCAGCGACGAGCTGCAATCTGACCTCGGGCGGTGTATCGATGAGGACGCGTTGACCGTCCGACGCTTCCACCACCGCAGACACTCGGGTGCGCCGGTCTTTTGGATCGCTCGAAAGACAAACATCGCACGAACACCCAATAACGGGCACGCCGAACGACGTGCCAGAGCCGAGAATGATTGCGTGGCCGATCAGAGCACCTCGACCTTGAGAAGGTTCGTCGTACCGGGCACGTCAAACGGTACTCCGGCCGTCACCACGACACGAGCCCCGGGGCCGATGTAGTCCAACTCGTTGAGTGTGTCACGGGCAAAACCGAGCATCTTTTCATACGTTGGCTGTCGGTCGGCGAAAACCGGCATTAAGCCCCAAACCAAGGCGAGCTGACGATACGTCACCGGTTCCGGTGTCAATCCTACGATCGGAGTGTTTGGGCGGGCCGCCGCAACCTGTCGAGCTGTAAAGCCACTGCTCGTAAAACAGACGATCATTGAAACCTTGAGCATGTCCGCCGCAGTGACGGTTGCCACCGCGATGGCATCAGCCACGGTTGGCTCATCGTTGGCAAAGACACGATCGTTGCGCCTGCGTCGTGGCAGCTGGTTCGCAAGTGCGGACCTTTCCACATGCCCGACGATCCGGACCATGGCTCGCACCGCCTCAACCGCGTTGGAACCAACGGCCGTTTCCGCTGACAACATCACCGCATCGGTACCGTCGAGTACCGCGTTTGCCACATCGGACGCTTCAGCCCTCGTGGGCCGTGTTTTATCGACCATCGATTCTAACATCTGAGTGGCCGTAATCACCGGTCGACCCAACCGATTGGCCATCTGAATAACTTTTTTCTGCGCAAGTGGAACTTCTTCGTACGGTAATTCTACGCCCAAATCGCCACGTGCCACCATGATGGCGTCGGTCGCTTCGACGATACCTTCCAAATTTTCCATGGCAGTCGCAAGCTCGATTTTGGATACGATCCGGAGATGGTCGGGCAAAAGCCCACGCACCGACCAAACCTGCTCGGGGTGACGCACAAATGAGAGCCCTACAAAATCAGCGCCATGTTTTGTGGCAAGCTTGATATCATCTCTGTCACGTTCGGTAACCGCGGGTGCACTCAGACGAACCCCAGGCAGGTTCATGCCCTTGTGGCTCTGCAACACCCCCCCCGTCGTGACACGTGTTCGCACTCGCCCCGCCTCCACACCAAGCACTTCGACTTCCAGCAAACCATCGTCGAACAGAATTCGGTCACCCTGTGAGACGTCTTGACTGAGCGCCTCGTATGTGGTCGGGATGTCCGCCGGCGTTTCGTCGCCCTCTTTGACGATGAAAACCTCCGTTCCCTCCTCGAGGTCTTTTGGTTTTGCGAGACTACCGACACGAATGCGCGGCCCTTGGAGATCGACTAACAGGCCGACGGCCGTCCCGGAACCGTCACGCACCTCGCACACGAGATCCAT
>JAZDDD010000708.1:0-8900 GCA_036679545.1 Gemmatimonadota bacterium
GCAACACTGCGGTAGCTATAAATGTGAGCGGGTCATTCGAAGGAATCTCGACCAACAAGCTTCGGATGCCACGGGTAACCCCAAGTGCCAAGGGCGGCGACGACGTACCGGTCAACGACGTTATCCTAGCTCCGCCGGGCGTCCTTGATGTAGGCATTGACAGGCGATAGCTAATTAGCTATCATCTGCCATGATCGACATTGGCCACCGAGTCCGCGCCGCTCGGACTCGGGCAGGTCTGAGTCAACGCGAACTCGCGCACCGCGCAGAAACTGCGCAGTCGGTTATCGCCAGAATTGAGTTGGGCCAAACCAGTCCAACGTGGGAGACATTGAATCGGATCGTCAAAGCCGCCGGTTTCGATCTCGACGTCGAACTCGCGCTCAGACCGGTGGTGGATTCGCACATGCTCGGCGACATCGATAGGATCCTGAGCCTCTCACCCGAAGCACGACTCGAGGAACTCGCCAACGTCAGTGAGTTCGTGGCGATAGCGCGTCGTGTCTGATGTAGCTCCCCTCGATCCCGAACGGCTCTTTACGACGCTCGCTCGCCATGAAGTGCGCTTCGTGGTTATCGGCGCGCTTGCGGCGCGCCTGCAAGGGTTCCCGCGCCTCACGGCAGATGCGGATATCACACCGGCGAGCGATCCCGACAACCTCACAAGACTTGCGGCTGCACTTCGTGAACTCGAGGCGCGCGTATTTACGGAGTCTGTACCCGAGGGTTTGGCGTTCGACTGCTCCGCGCAGGCGCTGGCGCGCGCCGACATGTGGAACCTAGTTACCGCAGCGGGGCGGTTAGACGTCGCGTTCGTACCCTCAGGCACAACAGGTTTCGACGACTTGAACACGGACGCTGTGCGATTCGCGGTGTACGGGATAGATCTGTTTGCGGCCAGCATCAAAGACATAATTCGATCGAAGGTGGCGGCGGACCGACCCCAGGATCGGCAGGATGTCGTAATCTTACGTGAGATGTTGGATCGGCGAAGCCAGAAGAGGTAACGGCTACATGTTTGAAACATTTGGGTGAGTCGATCCCCCGTGGCTCACGATCCAAAATCGATCGTCCGACCGGCACCCAACTTCACCGCACGCTCGTAAACGATGGCGGTAGCGGCCACGTCTTGCAACGCCATCCCGGTTGAGTCGAACACTATGATCTCTGCATCATTCGTTCTTCCCGGTGCGCGGCCCGCGACGATCGCACCGAGTTCAGCGTGGACCTGATCGGATGTCATGGCATTCTCTTCAATGGCATGGTGGAGATCACCGATGGTTGCGCATTGGTCGAGCACGTCCACCACGACCTTGCTCGCCGCGAGGAGGGAGGGTTCCAGTTCCTTCTTGTGTGGATTATCGACTCCTACACCCACAATGAACGATCCGGGTTGCACGTCTTCTCGACCCAGAATGTATTCCGATGAGGGTGTGCACGTGACGCAAACATCTGCATGCCGCGCGGCGTTCGCAAAATCATCAACCACCGTGATCTCGAACTCCACCTCCGGAGCGAGGTCAGCCGCCAGACGCTCGGCGTGACCCCGTTCGATATCCCACACGTAGGCACGTTTCAACCGGAGGACCCGGGCCAATGACCGGAGCTGCACACGACCCTGTTCCCCGCACCCGGCCACCGCCACAACTGTGGCATCCGCCCTCGCGAGATATTTAGCTGCAACCGCCGTGGCGGCACCCGTCCGCAGAATCGAAATCTCGATAGAGTCCACGACGGCGAGTGGCACACCGTTGACGGCGTCATGCAGGACGATCGTGCCCTGAATCGTAGGCAGGTCGAAGCGCGAGCGATTGTTCATGAAGTTGGCGTTTGTCTTGGCGGCAAAGTACGCCCGTTGGAGTTCGAGGACGCCCGCCTTCATGTGAAACCCTCCATCTGCCACATGAACACCCGCAATGGCCGGCGCGGGCGCCCGACCCTCCCCATATATAAGGAAAGCGTTTTCCACCGCCTGGATGCAGAGATCCAGGTCAAGCAGCTCTGAGACCTCGTGCCGTGTCAGAATCAGCGTGCCGGCGAACCACGATCGATTAGCCAATCTCAACTCCGGTGTTGCTTGTCAATTTGTTGAATGATACAGTTGTGATAATGGTTGATTCTGTTGATACTACGCAAGTGGCAATCGAGGAAGGTCGCTGGTTGCTACTCATCCATCAAATCCCACCCAAACCCGACTATCTAAGGGTGAAGGTGCGGCGTCGGCTCCAACAAATTGGCGCGGTCCCCCTCAAGAATTCGGTCTACGTACTCCCCCGCTCAGACGACGCAATGGAGGACTTCCAATGGCTGCGGCGGGTGGTGGTGGATGACGGTGGTGAGGCAACGATTTGTGCGGCATCGTTCATCAACGGTCCCAACAACCAAGAGGTCGAGTCCATGTTCCGAGCGCAGTCCGACGTCGAATACGGAGAGATTATCGACGCGGCACGCATTGCCGAAACCCACCCGACTGATGCCGACATACGTCGACTTAATCGGCGGTTGGCGCAGGCGCAGGCCTGCGATTTTTTCAAAGCCAAACGTGCCGAAGCCGCCGCGCGCGCAATTGACAATGTCGAGAACAACCACGCACAACGCCAACGCGTGGAACACGCAGGTACCGGCGTGGACTCAGCTCATCCCAGAGGCGATACGTGGGTGACGCGCACGGGTGTGTTTGTCGATCGTATCGCCAGCGCCTGGCTGATCAAACGTTTTATCGACGATGCGGCACAGTTCAAGTTCGTCCCCGCAAAGGGTTATCGTCCCAAGCCGGGCGAGTTGCGTTTCGACATGTTCGAGGGCGAGTTCACACACGAAGGCGACAAGTGTACGTTCGAGGTCCTCATCACGCGGTTCGCCATCGCTGACCCCGCGCTTCACGCGATCGCTGAGATCATTCACGACATCGACTGTAAGGACGATAAATATCGACGCGACGAAACCGCCGGGGTCGAGAGCGTGATCCGCGGTATTGCGATCGCGTACACCGATGACACAGCGCGGGTCGAAGCCGGTACCACGCTCTTCAACGGTCTGTATGCAGCGTTCGAGTAACGACGCGTGATCACCAACTCAACAACATCGGTGTCGCGCGCCGAGGCACGCCGCGTCTGGTTGAAGGTGGCGATTCAAAGTTTTGGAGGCCCCGCCGGCCAGATCGCCGTAGTCCATCGACTCATCGTCGATGAAAAGAAATGGTTAACCGAGGAGCGGTTCCTGCACGCGTTGAGTTACTGCATGCTCCTCCCGGGACCGGAGGCGCAACAGTTGACCACGTACGTCGGCTGGTTGCTGCACGGCGTTCGCGGCGGTCTGATTGCCGGATGCCTATTTATTGCACCAGGGTTCCTGGCCATCCTGGCGTTGAGCGTGCTCTACGCAGATTATCGCGACCTCGGATTCGTGGCGGGAATATTCTTTGGGCTCAAACCGGCAGTGTTGGCAGTAGTGTTCGAGGCCGTTGTTAGGCTACGACGACGAGCCCTTACCAACAAGCTCAGCGTGCTAACCGCAGCCATGGCCTTCATGGCCATTTTCGTATTCGCAGTACCCTTCCCGTTCATCGTCGCCGGCGCGGCACTCGCGGGATTCCTGTTCCAACGCACCCGGATTTCAGCGTCACCGGCAGAGGAATTTGATGACGCTCGCGCCAAACGCCCGTCACTAGTCAGCACCGGTCGCACCGCGCTCATCTGGCTCATGATATGGTGGCTCCCATTAATCGCACTCGTCGCGATGCTCGGTCGGGATCATGTCTTTGTTCAGGAGGGTTTCTTTTTCAGCAAGTCAGCCTCCGTCACCTTTGGCGGTGCCTATGCAGTGCTCTCCTACGTAGCCCAACAGGCCGTCGATGCCTACCAGTGGCTCGGCCCTGGCGAAATGCTCGACGGACTCGGCATGGCGGAGACGACACCGGGTCCGCTCATCCAAGTCGTCCAGTTCGTGGGTTTCATGGGCGCTTATCGGAACGCGGGAGGTATCGATCCGATGTTGGCCGGGATCCTGGGTTCGATCGTGACGACGTGGGTGACGTTTGCACCGTGCTTCCTCTTCATCTTCGTCGGCGCACCGTACGTCGAATACCTGCGCGGACACCGCGCCCTCACCGCCGCCATGAAGGGAATCACCGCGGCTGTAGTCGGCGTGGTACTCAACCTCGCTGTCTGGTTCTCGGTGCACACGCTCTTTGGCAGAGTCGATCCGTTGGAGTTTGGCATCGCCTCCATCCTTGTTCCCAACCTCAGCACGCTCGACCTCGCCGCCCTGACCATTGCGGTCGGGGCAATGGTGTCGATGTTCAAGTTCAAGGTTGGCATGCTACAGACGCTGGCTATGGCCGCGATGGCTGGTGTGATTTTCGAATTTGTCTGATTCGTTTGGAGAACACGCCATCTGCGGCCGCATCGACAAATCGAGATCGTCGCCGGCATCTTTCTTCGCGTTCTCCACATTCGTGATGGGTGCGCTCGGCCGGCCAAAACCCAATCAAGGCGTCGTCGCCATGCACCGCTACCTGCCGTCTGGACTCGATGGAATCACGTCAGGACGATCGCCCTCGCTTGTGTCGGCGGTCGGCTTCATCATGGCATTTCACTAACAGTGCTTCTTGTCCGCGCGCGGCGCTCCGGATGCGACCCGTCCACGAGGTTGGTCGCGGAGGTTAGCGCCTTGCCGGAGTCCTGCGGTCTCATCGCTGTTCCCATTGAGTTTGAGGTTTCCGCGTTAGAGCTAGAGCGATGAAAGAAGACACGAGTCGCTTGTCGAAGAACTGTCCGGTATTATAGTTGCCATATCAGTTAATTATTATTAGTTTCTGCAATCATCTACAAGGTAAATCCCAATGAAGAAAACGCCCGACGGCTGGCCACGGATCTCAGCCGGCCTGCACTACGAAGACGCGAGCACGGCAATCGACTGGCTGTGCCGAGTGTTTGGATTTGAAGTGCGTCTGAAGATTGAAGGCGAGGGAAGTCGCATCGAACACTCTGAACTCATGTTTGGAGAGGGTTTGATTATGGTTGGTACTGCCGGTGAGAAACCGGGACGCGCCGACTCATCGTACCGCGCATCGCCACGTTCGCTCGGCGGAGCTAACACACAAACGCTTTGCGTCTTTGTCGATGATGTCGATGCGCATTGCGAAAACGCGAGATCGGAAGGAGCAAAAATCACCGTTGAGCCGGCCACCGAGGACTACGGGGACGACTATTGGTCGGATCGTTCGTATCAGGCAGAAGACCTCGAAGGTCACCGCTGGTGGTTCCTGCAACGACTACGCGGTTAAGCGGAAGTGCAAAACGCTCTCGACCAAACGTTCGACGCGCTGGCCGACCCAACGCGACGAGCGGTCGTCAGCCTGTTGCAAATAAAGCCTCTACGCTCGAGCGACATTGCGGTTGCGCTCTCGACCAGCCGGCCGGCAATGAGTCGTCACCTCAGGGTTTTACGCAAAGCACGTCTGGTAAGGGAGGAGTCGCTTGAGGACGATGCGCGCGTGCGTGTGTATCAGTTACGCAAGACGCCATTCTCCGAATTAAGGATTTGGTTGGACGAGGTTGAAGCGTTCTGGGGAGATCAACTGCAGGGCTTCAAGACACACGCTGAACGTCACAGAAAAAGGCAAAAGCATTGAGTACAATCGATCCGCCACCGCCTGGAGATCAGGTGCGTGCCTCAGTGCTCGTTGCCGTCAAGCCTGATGTCGCGTTCGCCATCTTCACAGAGGAGATCGATCAATGGTGGCGTCGAGGTCGGAAATTCCGGGTGGCTGATAATGACAGCAGCATAATCCAAATTGAACCACACGTTGGCGGGCGTCTGTTCGAGGTCTTCGAAACAAAAACCGGAAAACGTGTGATCGAGACGGGCCGAGTTACCGTTTGGGATCCTCCAACCCGGCTGGTTTTCGATTGGCGGGCGGTGAATTTCGCACCCTCGGAAAAAACCGAAGTGGTCGTGGATTTCGCGCCGAGTGTGAGTGGCACACTCGTCACGGTCACCCATAGGGGTTGGAGTAGTATCCGTCCCGACCATCCAGCCCGGCACGGTCAAGAGAACGCAGCATTCGTTCGCATGACAGGCCTCCGGTGGGGCGACCTCTTGAGTTCGATGCGTGAGCATGCAAAACGTTCTTAGGTCATCGTGGTCATGCACTCATGTCACCGAGTCAGGCGTTATCTTAGAGAAATCGTGTCTGGGGCGTTATGGGCGTTCCCGGCATCGTCGCTCCGGAAGGACCATGCACATTTCGGGTTCAAAATCTGCCGGTTCCAAATCAACACTGTTGCGATCGTTTTGCTGTGAACGTTCGCTGAGTCGTGAGTTCGCTTAGCCTGTGGCACCACCGGAACCTACCGTTCAATGTCTCGGACACTTTGGTTTTGGTGAGATCGATATTGTGGACGTTGCGATGTCGCCGGATGCGGTGCTGGAAAAGCATACTCATACCAGGATACACGTCTGCATCGTCTTGCGCGGGGGGTTTGAGGAAAGCGGCCCCGGTTACGTAACGGATGTCGCGCCTGGAGTTCTGCGCATCTCACCGGCGGGAGATCCCCACACGTTACGGTTCGGGCCATCGGGTGCACGGTGTCTCCTCATCGAGGCGCCCGATACCCTACAGGGTATCGGGCCGACACCTCAACAATCCGGGAGAGTCTTTGTTAGCGATCCATTTGTCGTGGATCAGGCAAAGGAACTCGTTACGGCGTTCGGCGACCCGACGCGGCATTCCTCTCTGGCCGCCACGGCTATCACTCTCGAACTCTTAGCGCAGGGGCACAGACCAAGGAGATCCGGGGATCGGGGAGGAGCCCCGCCGTGGCTCATCCGGCTCCGCGAACGCCTGCTTGACGATCCCCTGTCGCCCCCCAGCCTGCAAGAATGCGCAGCCCTCACCGAAAAGCACCCCGTGTACGTTGTCCGTGCGTTCCGTCAGCACTTCGGATGTTCCATCGGAGCCTACGCTCGGCTCCACCGCGCGCGGCAGGCATACCGACTGATCACAACATCGGATCGTCCGCTCGGTCGTGTGGCTCTCGAGACCGGCTACGCAGATCAAAGCCACATGACCCGTGACACACGCCGGTACTTTGGTCGGACTCCGGGTCAACTCCGAGTGCTGGGGAGCTCACTTTGACCAGGGTTCATAGCGTTCAAGACCAATGTCTCTCACCGCCGTCATCTTGATCGCCCGACCGGCGACTAATTCACGCAGGTCGGTACCTAACACCTTCCGATGAATCAGGAGATCCGTGGATGATGCTCAACTCCATGATGCGGCGCGCGCCCTGGAACGTTGTCTCGCTGAGCGGGATCGTGGGCGCTGTTTTTTTTGGGCTCGTGTTCTCTGGACCGGCTCACTCTAACCAGGTGCAGCTCGCCATCCGCGGCGTTGCGGTGGTGGCCGTGGGTACGGGACAGATAATCCCGGACCAAACGATCCTGATCGATGAGAACCGTATCGTCACAATTGGATCGGCCGCAGATATTGAGATCCCTTCGTCCGCACGGGTCATCGCCGGACAGGGATTGTTCGCGGTCCCGGGACTCGTCGATCTCCATGTACACATGGAGACGGACGACCTCCCGCTGTTTCTCGCCAACGGGATCACGACAGTGCGTGAAATGAACGGATCCACAGAGACCCTGGAACTTCGCACACAGGTCGAGGACGGTGCGCGAAGGGGACCTCGTATCTATGTTGCCGGGCCGCTCCTAGCCGGCGTCGAACAGCAGTGGCGCCATCGACTCGTCGGTGACCCGGACCAGGCACGGGAGGAAGTCCTCCTCCAGAAGGCGGCCGGGTTCGATTTCGTAAAGGTGTATGATGGACTTTCCACGGACACCTACCAAGCCATCGTCGCAACTGCCAGCGAACTCGGCTTGCCGATCGTGGGCCACATTCCCAGCGAGGTGGGCTTACGCGGGGTCGTTGAACACGATCAGCTGTCGATTGAGCATGTAGAACAGATCATGAACGTGACGGTCGGTCACATGCCCGATCGATCCCGGATCGCCGACATCGTCCAGACTATCCGCGGTGGTTCCACCGCCGTGACACCAACCCTCGCGGCGATGGAGATCCTTGGCTCGCCTCGGTCTGCGTGGTTCGACGGCTTGTTCTCCCGTCCCGAGATGGCGTATGCTCCCACGGCGATGCTCAACTGGTGGGAGTCGCTCAGGCAAGCTCCCGAAGCACGTGTGACTCTCCGTGACACTGTCACGGGCGGCACGGGATCGAGGATCGAATTCCTTCGCGAACTGACACGCGAACTGGCGGATGCCGGGGTGCCGATTCTCGTTGGGACCGACACGCCAAACCCGCTGCTCGTGCCGGGTTTCTCGTTGCATCATGAACTCGAAGCGCTCGTACGGGCGGGTCTTGACCCACGACGCGTTCTGCGCGCGGCGACCCGAGACGCCGCAATCCATCTCGGTGCAGAGGACGTATTCGGTACTATACAAACCGGATTACAAGCTGACATTGTGCTCGTCGGGGGTAACCCGTTCGCGAGTCTCTCACACCTGCGCGACGTTCGTGGCCTCGTCCTGCGGGGCGAGTGGTTCGCCCGTGATCGTCTGCAGAACGCACTTGATGAGGTTGCTGAACTCCCCACGCGTGGACGTTCCCGATAGCTACGATGTCGGTGGGGTGAGGGCCCCCGACCGCCCCCGGTTATGCGGTACGGTCGAGGGTTTTTGACACTGCGGTGTGTTCCTATCTGTCGTATCCAACGAGCCCCAAGAAATTGTATGCTCCGGGACCGGTCGCCGTCGCGGCTTGCACTTGGAATTCTGTTGAAAGACTCAATGCCCCCGTTGCCGATACAGTATAGTGTGAAACGGTGAACGTCTGATACGCACCAAGGACGTACAGGTGTGCATTGTCTCCGGTC
>JAZDDD010000709.1:0-2628 GCA_036679545.1 Gemmatimonadota bacterium
AGAACCACCAATATGACGCGCCGCGCAACGTCGGCGAGATACATCGATTCTTTTTCGCCCTGATGGAACAGCGAAGCGAACTCGTCTTCACCGATCATCTTTGCCAGTTGGTCGTTGGCGCTGAAATCGGCCGCGGTCAACGAGGCAAAAGCCGTTGTATCGAACGACATTGATTCGCCGACCTTACAAAGCAATTGTCCCGTGCGATCGACCAACATGCCACACCGCGCATTAGCCTCACGGAGCAGTTCGGATAAATGCTGACTTATCCGTTCGTGGTCGGCCTCATCGAGCGCCCAAGTGCCTGCGCCCGTCATTAACTCTTCACCTTATCCAAGTTTCGCCTCCATACGTCGGACAATCGCCTGCGCACGCCGAAGCAACATGGGGTGCGATTCCCACGCCAGGTAGTCATGTAGCAGATGCACCGTATCCACGCTCGGATGCCCACTTAGGTAACCAAGCGCGGACAGACGCCGCAACGGCCTTCCACTGAACAAATCGCGCCGATGGCGTCCCATGGACCGCTGAGCAAACAACGCGCCCATTGCCGTCCCGACACCAAAAGCAAATAGCCCCACGGCGGTCCGTGCCCTGCTCAACCCCACGCTCCTTCAAAACGGTCGTTTGTTCTCGACTCCACGATAACCGAATCTGGAGGTTCTGTCAGTTATCGGCCAATCCGAAACCACCATTGAACCCGTCCGGCACCTACATCTGACGGCGTGCCGCCATAGCCTGTGCAATTGTCACACGGTCGGCATACTCCAAATCACCACCAATGGGCAAACCGAGCGCAATGCGCGTCACCCTGAGGTCAAACTCGTCCAGTACTTCCCGCAAATACGTTGCCGTAACCTCACCCTCCATGGAGGGGTTGGTCGCGAGAATCACCTCGCTTACTTGATGGCCGTTTTGCAGGCGCCGACACAGGGCGTCCACTCTGAGGTCGTCTGGCCCAATTCCGTCTAAAGGCGAAATGTGACCGCCCAAAACATGGTATTTGCCCCGATACTCGCCCGTCTGTTCTATTGATGCGACGTCAGCGGCATCCTCCACAACACAGATCATCGTTGCATTGCGCTTGGGATCCGCGCAAACGTCGCAGGGGTCCAGTTCACTGAACGTCCCACATTCGCCGCAAAGCGCCACACGTTCCGAGACAGCATGAATGGCGCTCGCCAGCTGATCCACCGTACTCTTGGGCTGTTTCAGAAGGTGGAATGTAAGACGAGCCGCCGTTTTTCGACCGATACCAGGCAGCTTGGCGAACTCCGCCGTGAGTTCGTCAATTGCTGACACTGTTAAAGTGGGAGCTGAAACGGTAGCGGAAGACCGCCCGTAAGCTTTTGAAGCTCGTCACGATACACCTCTTCGGCGCGACGCTGAGCGTCACTCACCGCAGCGACCACCAGATCCTCCAACATCTCGGCATCGGCGTCTTGGAGGGCCGCCGGATCTACCGTGATGTTCTTGATGTGACCCCGTCCATCCACGACAGCGGTGACCATGCCGCCGCCCGCAGATCCATTGACCGAGCGTTGCGCAAGTTCGGTCTGCATTTGCGTCATGCGCCCCTGCATCTGCTGGCCCAGCTGTAAAAGTTGACTAAAATCGGTCATATCAAGTGTGCGAGTCCAAAAGGAAGAGACCAATGCGGAAGCTAGTCCTGGCGGTGTAGACCCGCAACTACTCGCGAAGCTCCAAATCGAGCGCGTCGGCCATGGCGTCGAGGCTGGGATCTTGGCTCCTATAGGCCTGGAGACGGGCCTCACGGTCGTCCTGAGCGGTCTGTCTCTTCGCGGGAGCACGATCGCGTGGGTGGGGAACCTCGGCCACTTCAAACGACACGGTCGTGGCGGTCCCCGTGAACTTGGACAGGACCTCCTCCAACACCTTGCGTTTCCGTTCGAGCCCCTCCAGATGGACCTCCGCGCTCACCGCCAGCCGCACTTCGCCGGGGCCGAACATGGTCGGCCGGGACAGGGCCACCGATTCCTTGATCATCGGGCTCTTGCGGCCAACCGCGTCCACTACGGCACCCCAGTTCCGGCCAAGGGCCTCCAGGTCACCAATCTGACCCTCGTCCACGGGTTTGGAACTCTTGGCTTTGGGCCGAGCCTCCTGAGGCACAGGGGCCACAGAGGTGCCATCCAGGGCGCCGATTATCTGACTGAGTTCAACAGTACTATCCAGCAACGCCCAATGAAGCAGCAACGTCTCGACGTGAAGCCGAGCGTTGGGACTGCGTCGGATATTCTCCTCAGCCTCGGCCAACAGACTCAGCATCCTCATCACATCCCCAACCGTAAATCTGGCCTGCAAACTATCGACCGCTCGCCGAACCACGTCGGTGCCATCTTCGTCCGTTCCACCCACCTTGGCCATCATCACCGCACGCAACACCCCAGCCATTCCGTTGACGAACCGCTCCAAGTCCGCCCCCATCTCGACCAGCTTCGCGACGAATGGGAAAACCGCATCAGCCTTTTTGTCCGCTACAATCTCCAGCAATTCGGCATATGCTTCATCGTCGATCAGCCCGAGCGCCTCACGCACGCGGGCGGCCGTTACGACACCCTCACCAAACGCGAGCGCCTGATCGAGCAACGACAGGGCATCGCGCAT
>JAZDDD010000071.1:0-3250 GCA_036679545.1 Gemmatimonadota bacterium
TGACATCGAAGAACATGTCTCGGTGGTTCCAGAAGATTTTATCGAAGCGCGGGCCGCAGTTCGGGAACAGTCCGTCGCAACCGCGAACGATCTCGCGATCAACCAGCACGTATTGGACCGTGTATTGCAAGCCGGCGACACGTTTCTCCAACGTTTGTTCTCGAGTGCTCTAGAAGCTTCACCGTCATACGCCTCGTCTGTCGAAGACGATGGCACGACGGCGGCGATGCTAGTTAACCGGACCGTGTAGCATGGCGTTGCTGAATTTGCTCAGCATTGCCAGAACGGCTCTTGCCACCCACCAAAAAGCCATTGAGGTTGCGGGCCATAACATTGCGAACGCAAACACCGATGGGTATACGCGTCAAAAGGCGATCCTAGGTACTCAGACGCCACAGCGTACAACCTTAGGCATGCTTGGTCGCGGCGTCAAAATCGAAACCGTCGTGCGAGAACGAAACATTTTCCTAGATCTCCGGTTTCGCGAAGAGTCCGCCTTAGGAGGTCGGAGTGCGACACTTGCTGATCAATTGGGTTACCTCGAGGCGGTAGTTGGTGAGCCGGGCGCGCAGGCGTTAGCAACGCAACTCGATGTGTTTTGGTCGGCATGGGGCGATCTGGCAAACGACCCATCTGGCGGCGCCACACGGACACTTGTGCAGTTGTCGGCACGCCAAGTCGTACAAACATTTACCTCGCTAGACCGGCGGATGAATGAAGCCGTGAGTGTCGCTCAGAACCAAGTTGATGATGCCATCAGCACGGTCAATACCTTGGCGAGTGAGATTGCCCGATTGAATTTGGAAATCGGTGAGTCCGAAATCAATGGCCGGACGGCCAACGACCTACGTGATCGACGAGATTCAGCAATCGATCAACTATCCGTCCTTGTACCAGTGCGAGTGCTTGCAAGTACTAACGGGAGCGAGACGATACTGATCGACGATGTCCTGTTGGTCGATCGTGGAACGGCGATGACGTTGACGACACGCACTGATGAAAGAGGAAACCTGGCGCTTGGTTCTGCGGCGGGGCTCAGCGCGTTCCGTCCGGATACGGGTAGCATTTCCGGGTTACTGAGTGTCGTGAATGATGAGGTCCCGGATCTCCGGGCTGATCTTGACGCCATCGCGGCCGCCTTGACCACTGAGGTCAACAATATTCATCGCACCGGAGTAACCACCAACGGCGCATCGCAAATCGATTTTTTTGATCCCAATGGGTTGGCGGCGAACACCATCAAACTAGGATCGGAAATCGAATTTTCGACTGACTCGATTGCGACGGGAATCACTGGCGCGGCGGGCGATGGTTCTGTGGCCTTGGCCATGGAGGGATTGCGTTTGGCCGGTGTGAATTCGCTCGGTGGGCTCTCCATACACGAGCGTTACACCGAAACCGTAACCGGGCTCGGCACAGCGGTCAGAGACGCGATCGCAATGGGGCGTGCGCAAGAAACACTTGTCGCGAATGTGGAAGCACAACGCACGGCCGAGCATGGCGTGTCAGTCGATGAAGAAATGGTGGGGCTGATTACTCATCAACAGGCGTATGCAGCCGCGGCTCGTATGGTTTCTGTGGCCGACGAAATGGTTCGCGAGCTTTTAAGGATGATTTGAGGTGATTTGTGCTTGTTCTCAATAGGCGGCGTGGTGAGGCAATACTGCTAGACGGCGGCATCCGCATCGTCGTGTTAGACAGCGACCGTCGAGGTGCTCGTATTGGGATCGAGGCGCCTAAGGAAACGAAGATTCAGCGAGAGGAATTGGTCTCCGAGGTTGCGGCGGAGAACCGACGAGCCGGTGCGCGGGTCGATCGCCGGAGATGGGCGGCGGCTTTGCCGTTAAAGAAACCCGAGCACGACTAGGCCGAGAGCCTACTCCACTTGGGAATCCACAGCTCGCAACGGATCCCCGTCTTGTCACTCGAGTTCAACCGTATTCGTCCGTTGTAACATGCAAGCAGTGCACGCGCAGCTGTAAGCCCGATGCCAACATGCTCAGAAGATTTAGTCGTATGGTACGGCTCGAACACATCCTCAAACTCCTCTTCAGCCATGCCAGAACCGTTATCGTCTATGGCGATGACCACGCCCTGATCGTTGTCCCGGCAGTTAGCGGTTATCGAGATGGACCCTCGACAATCGGCGCCTATCGACTCTTTTGCGTTGTTCAGGACCAAGGTCAGTACGGTACCGATGTCTCGCTCGTCGGCAGCAACCGCCGGAATATCTGGTGGGATTTGTAGTTTGATTGGCCCGGTAATCTGGAACCGGCTTACTTGCTGACATCGTTTGGCCCACTGTATGACGTCTTGAAGGAGGACGGGCCCTTCGGAGTGCGATCTCTCTCCGATCACTTCGCCAAGTAGATCGATGGACACGGCGGACTGATCTGACCCTCGTAGGATGACATCCAGCAGTGTGTTTCCGTTGCCTTGTCCGTCATCGTCTATCAAAGCCTGCGCGGCGATCATCATGGACTGCATTGGATTGCGCAGTTCGTGTACGAGGCCCCGGATGATATCTGCATATGCTGCGCGTTCGGCGACAGCCCTCAGCATCGTCAATTGTTTCGGATCTGTGGTATCGAACGGCCATTCGATCGAGGCGGTCATGGGCACGTGTGAGGTGGCGTTGATGTGGGGTGTTATTGTCATGACGGCTCAATACCTGGCATACGGACTGGTAACACCGGTTGGTAGCTGTGGGTCAAGGTCGATTGTCACAAATACGCACGCTGACGGTTCAACCGGCATAGGTCCCTCGCGGCGCTCAGAGCAACACAACCAGTATTAGATGGGTCGAAGGAGTCGCCACTCGAAAGGGGACGCGCTCACCGCGTGTCGCCGAAAATCTTGGAACACCCATATGAGATCTGAGACCGGGAACAAATCGAACATCATGCCCAGTCCCATGTCGGGTATATAATGAATACGCGAATCTTCAACTCACATCAGGCACCAAATTAACACCGGCATGCATGTTTTGGTGTTTGTTTGGCTTATTCGAAGGTGCATGGAACAGCGGTCTTCACCGCCGGAATTGGCGGGGGGCATCCTGCCAAACACGGAGTGTTGCGTAAGAAGGTGGAGCCTCAGGCCGATTGAGGTATTTGCTCCGGTTCGTCCAACATTCCCTCATGGATTTCCTTGATCTCACGTCCAAGGAAGACCGCAATGACGGTACGGATCACTACCAACCCACCGAGGAAGGCGAGATCCTCGAGGGACCGTGTAACAACGGTGTGCA
>JAZDDD010000710.1:0-8022 GCA_036679545.1 Gemmatimonadota bacterium
GTCGAGTCTGAACCGGATGATACGCGGATAGAACGGGAGTTGGAGAACCTCCGGATACGACATCACAATTCGGATTTCATTTGGTCGTACGGTACGCCGGATGGAGATTTGACGCGCTTCGGGAGGTAGGTCCAATTGATCGACTCTGTTCAGTAAACGTCGCCGGATTGCATCGTCGGTCAAGTTTGTTGCAAACGCTGCCTGCGTTCTAACCTCGTCCTCCATGCGCCATTTCCGCGCGTAAATCGTTCCGACTTCGATGCCAAAGTAGCCAACCGTAACGAGCACCAGGACCCACACCAGGCACCCGGTCCGTCCCATCCCTCGTCGTCCAAGCGGACGACCAATCCCTACCACTGGGATTGGGCCCCATCCACAATATCTGATACGAGACGTTCGAGAGCCTCTTCGCGACCGGCGGGTTCATCGGGCGGTTGATATTCGCCTTCAACCCGAAGCCCTTGGCGTTGCCAGAGCATCAACTCTTGGCGCCGGTCAAATATCTCCACCGAAACCACGATTTGCACGAGTCGTCTTGTCACCGCGACCCCGGCCCCCGGTGTTTGGCTGAACGACAACGGACGGTCTGCCTGGTAGCTGGAAATAACACCACGCACCACGGCGTCCGCTTGCTCCTCAGCGGCTGGCCGAAGCCCGAGGCGGTTCTCCATGGCAGAGCGAACCGCTTCCGACACTTCCTGCGTCAGGGTCGGTTCGCCAGTTTGGTTATCGAACGGCAGGATGGCCACTGTCCTGACGTGAGGCGGTAGCCCTCCGCCCGCAAAACCGTAGCAGCCGGAAAACAACAGCGCGCAGACCACACTAGCGATTCTGCCAAATGTCCGAATCGATCGTCTCAAGTGTTTCTACTTCAGTGATGGTGAACTCGAACCTGGACACATCAATGGGCAGGTCGATCTGAGCCCTCGTTACCAAACCGGTGGACGGATCAAGCCGGGTGTCCACAAGCCCGATAGTGCGGCCTCGTCGCCGGATCTCTCCGGTGAGTCGGCTCGCTGGATTGCCTCTTAACACGAAACTGAGTGTGTCCCCGGCAACAATATACCTCCACGCTCTTATGTCGTCGCGATCAAGCGTCTGCACCGCCGTGCCCGGAGAAGGCGGCTGTGGGATTCCCAGACCGGCCCAAAACAGTGGCGCGAGACTAACGAGCCCGCGGAAATCGTTCTCCGGCACCGCCCAGAGCGCCGAGTCTCCTACCAGCGCGACGCGGCCGGAGCGCCTAAATTGACCCTGATAATCGAACCGAAGAGAATCCGGCGGTGCTATTACAGCCGCCGCTCGTCCGGACGCGGCCCCTCGCTCGTTACGGAACCGCCACGGACGGATTTGATATCTCCGTCCATCCGACGGTATGTAGACGTCTATCCAACTTCTGACGGTTGCAAGATTTCCCGGCGCCAGTCCCTCCGGCGCGATGGTCATCGGCCCAGACGAACATCCCAGCATTCCGGTGATGAAGTACATGAAGATCGCTGACTTCTTCAAGGCATACAATGTAAACTCAACTTGAACATAAGCTTAAAGATCACAGTTAATGTTATACATCACTACCGTTTCCTCCGGAATCGCCGGACGCGATCGCCGTATGTGATGCGATCCATGGTATCGAAGCCGGATACCACACGCCCGAACAACGTGTACGCGCCATCGAGATGTGGCTGTGGACCGAGCGTGATGAAAAACTGACTTCCGCCCGTGTCAGGCCCCCCGCGGGCCAGCCCCAATGCCCCACGGTCGTAACGTCGCCGATTCAACTCGTCCCTAAGTGTGTACCCCGGACCACCCGTACCGTCGCCACGAGGGTCACCGTCTTGGATGACAAAGGTCGGTACCACCCGATGCCATTCATGGCCGTCAAAATATCGGCGGTCCGCCAATTCCAGGAAGGCACGGACGGTTTGCGGCGCATCGTCGGCAAACAGCTCGATCTCGATATTGCCACGCCCGGTGACGATTTCAATGGACGCTGTCAGTTCGCCCCGTTCAGCGGGCAACAATAACTCACGTGCGAGATCTCGGTAGTCCGCGATGGTCCATCCTCTTTGGATCGTCTTATCCGGTGTCCATCGCCTGGCGGCCTCCGGGATTCGATCCAGGGCGATCTGGCGAGCGCGTGGATCCCGGGGGGGATTCGGGAACGCATCAAAAAACCGTCGGGCGACATCCAGCTCGGGCCGGGCCGAGTTCATCGCGGCAACGGCCATTACAATAGCGACGCGGGCCGAGGACAACTGGTCGCGCTCAGCGCGGCCAAATGCGGTGATGAGCTGGGCCGGTTGCATGAGGTTGGGGTACCGCTGGACGTGACGAAACACCGCAGCGCGCATACCGACATCATGATGGTTCCAATAGCGCGTTATGAGTGTATCCGCGCCGTCTGAGTCGATGCTAAAAAGCCGTCCGAGCGCGGCGGATCCCACCCGTGCATCCGGATCCGTGGCAAGTGTGCGCAGGGTGGGCATTCCGGCAATTCCGAGATTGCCAAGGGCCCGGACGGCGATGAGACGCTCCCGCCATTGACCGGAACTCACCCATTCCTGAATGAACGGAAGCGACGCGGCACCCTGTACGTTGGCAAGACTCAGCAGCGCTTCGCGGCGTGTGGCGAGGACACCACCGGTGAGTTGCCGCGTGAGGGCGTCTGCAACGTCGGGGCCCTCGAACTGGCCCAGCGCCGCCAGGGCTTCAACACGGACGTTGGGATCGGGGTCGCCTGCGCGCTCGGCGATGCGTGTCGCATGACGGGCGGTCTCGAACGTGGACAATGAGCGGATCGCATGAATCCGCACGTGGGGATCTCGATCCCCGAGAAGTTGTTCCACTCGTACGGCAAGGGCGTTCTGATTGATGTGTGCGGAGTCTGCGTACGGTGCGTCAAGCGTGCGAACGGCCCAGCCCCGAATCAACGGGTCTTCGTCTTCAGTGGCGCGCAGCAACACATTGGCAGCGTCGGTGGCTCTGAGCCGCCCCAGTGAGTATATGGCTGGACCACGTGTCTCTCGTTGTCGCGATTCCGCGTACTGGGCAAGTAACGCAAACGGTGCCTCCTCGCCGAGTCGCCACGCTTCGCGGAGGGCACGATTGATGGCGGACGGAACATTCCCGGATGTGGCCGCCCCAAGCGAGCGAGACAAAACGTCGGAGAAGATTGCGGCAGCGTCCGAGCCGCCGATTCGTGCCACGGCGGCCATGGCTTCATCGCAAAGTTCGTCACAGTCGCCCGAGTTCCCGTCGAAGGCGATCTCGCGTAATCGTGGCAACGCGGTAGTGTCGCCGAGGATACCAAGAGCAAAGACGGCGTCGAGACGGACCACAAGGACCGGGTCACCGGTGAGGCTCAGCAGCAGCGAACCCGCGTCGGTGTGCCCGATACGTCCCATGGCCAAGGCGGCGTGACGTCGTACGATGGCACTCGAATGCCCTGCCGCGGAACGGAATATGTTCCGGTCGAAGCGACGCTCATCCTCCGCAGCGAGGACGGGCGCCAAAGCGTTGACGATCACCTCGTCCTGCGCAACGACCGCGGTAGACGCGACCGTATGGAGGAGAAGACTATAAGCGAACAGGATCCGGAATCGCAACTAATCGCTCACGCACTGAAGGTGGAATCGACAACGTCGAGTGGTTCTCATTTATTGCGACCAGTGTTATTTCCGCGGTAGCCAGTAAGCTTTCTTGAAATCTTATTGCCGTCCCAAATTGTACTTGCCGGCTACGACAAGAACGAACCCACGACAGCACAGTCAGCATTTCGTCATAACGCGCAGGCGCGCGAAAACGCATTTTTGCCGCTACAACGGGCAGACGAATCCCCGCGTGTTCCAGGTCCCTGTATGTTACCCCTAACTCGCGCATGTGTTGTGTGCGACCAAGCTCACACCAGACCAAATACACGGAGTGATGTGCAATCCCCATCTGATCCGTCTCCGCATACCGTACACGGACCTCGGTCTCGTTAAGATACTGATTGGTCATCCCAATGCTTGCTTCCCTACTTTGGCCACCGGTTGGGTTTGTAATAACCGGGCCGCTCACCGGATGTCAAACACCGTAGGAGTTTGATGGTGTTACCCGCCGAACACGTGCAGTTCTGGGCCCTCCGCATCCACCGTTGCGTAACAGGTCTCCTCCATCCACGGTCCGGGATTGAGGTACCACTGACGCGATCTGACTTCCACTAACGACGCCTTGTGCGTATGGCCCATGACGAGCATCTGTAAATTGGGTCTTGCGTTCAGGTACTGCCGCGCGAACGACTCCTGGGTGTCTGCGACTTTTGCGTTCATTTGCTCGGTGCGTGTGCCGCTGCTCAACAGACGGGACAGTTTTCTAACACCCCAGAGCCCCACGTCGGGATGCACAAGACGAAACGTGCCGGCAGTAATTTTTTTCCGTGTCAACCAATGAAGTATCCGCGCGCCCACGTGGCGTTCGCCAATTCCATCCCCGTGTACGACGCGCGCGGTCCACTCTGCCAGTTGCATGTCGCATCCTTCGGGTTCGAAGCGTACGCCCAACTGCTCCCTCCAAAACCTTCCACCCCAACGATCGTGGTTCCCGCCGGTGATGGTGAGCACGACGCCTTTTTCGCGGAGTGCCGCGAGCAGTGCGAGCGTTGGAAACAGTCGACGCGGTATGACGGAGCGATACTCGAACCAGAACTCGAAGAGATCACCGTTGATGACCAGATGGTTTCCCAACGCTGGAACTTCTTTGAGAAAATCGTGGAACAATTTGTCGGTGCGCGACCCCTCCGAGTGATAGAGGTGAGCGTCACCGACGATGACCACACGATTGCGGGACATATGCGTCCTACGGAAAGGCGAGGGTTACGCCTACCCCATAACGATCACTCGGCAATACGCGAAAGCTAATCTCTTCGGGAAAGTCCCACAGGTTTGCTGCAACGAATGCCTCTGCGGCCGAAAACAGATGGTTGAAGATGAGTAGTACGAGCCAATCCTCATACTCGTCTTCCTTTGCATCGAGTAACTCCCGATCGCGTTCGCCTTCGGGCCGGGCCGCGTCGGCTCGGCGAAGGAACGAGAGTTGGTGTTTAGACTTTAGGGTCATGGTCAGCGTGACACCCTCCCAGAAAACGAAGACAGCCCCCGTAATGCTGCGTTCGAGTCGGGACTGCCCCCAACCTGGAAGTAGCAGTGAGCGAAACATTGCGCCAAGTGGTGAGACCGGGGGGCGAATGCGAAATGGTTCGACCGTGGTGGTATCTATCTGTTCCGGGCCAACTGGGATGGGTATTGTGATTTGCGCATGCACCGGGCGAGTGAAACTGGCAAAGACAAGCATGATGCACGCGCCCGCGGTACTGGCGGGAGCGTGTGGGAATCGAACCCACCGGAGCCGCCTACGGCACCTCCCTACGGTTTTGAAGACCGCGCAAGCCACCAGGCCCAATCCGCCCCCATTGTACCGGCGTGTCATTCCTATTTCCGCGTCGCAATCGCGTCGATCTCGACCAAACCTTGTTTGGGTAACTCACGTACGGCAATCGCGGCCCGCGCAGGTCTGTGGTCACCGAAGTGTCGCGCGTACTCCGCGTTCATCTCGGCGAACGCTGCCATGTCTGCGAGATAGACGGTTGTCTTGAGCACGGTGTCTAAGCCACCACCGGCCTGTTCTAGTACAGCCGCGAGGTTGGTCAACGCACGGTTGGTTTGTTGCGTGACGTTTTCCCCTACGATTGTCATAGTCTCCGGATCCAACGCAACCTGTCCTGATGCGAATATGAGTCCACCGGACACTACGGCTTGGCTATATGGCCCAATCGCTTCCGGGGCTTTTCTTGTGTGTATGAATTCCAACGGGGTACTCTCCCTTCTCTTGTAACAAGCCTTTAGAATAATCCTTCGATGGCGCCGTCATCTGAGATCTTCATCCGTTCGGCGGCAGGCGATCTGCTTAGGCCGGGCATGGTCATAATGTCACCGGCCAGGGCAACGACAAAGCCGGCACCTGCGGAGGGATAGATATCTCTGATGTTTAAGCGGAAGCCGGTGGGGGCACCGAGGAGTGTGGCGTCGTCACTAAACGAGTATTGCGTTTTCGCTATGCAAACCGGTGTGTTGCCCATGCCGAACTGTTCCAACTGCTTAGCCGCACGAGCCGCCTTTGGTGTCATGTCCACGCCATCGGCGCGATAGATCTCCTTGGCAACTATTTCGAGTTTCTCCTTGATGGATCCATTTACGTCGTACAAAGGTTTGAAGCTCGCTCCACCCTTTTTGAGTGCCGCCAACACCGCCTCACCCAGCTCGACACCGCCGTCTCCTCCTTTTTCCCATACTTCGCACAGCGCCACCTTTACATCAAACGGTTCACAACCGTGTCTTACGACGTCCAATTCTTCGTCGGCATCGGTGATGAATCGGTTGAGGGCCACGATAATCGGTAAGTGGAACTTTGCCACGTTTTCGATGTGTCGTCCGAGATTTGCGAAACCCCGTTCGACGGCGGCGGTGTCTGGGGTGGTGAGGTCATCCTTCGACGCACCGCCGTGCAGTTTGAGTGCCCGTACGGTCGCGACAATGACCGCAACATCCGGTTTGAGATTGGCGGAGCGACATTTGATGTCGAAAAACTTTTCGGCGCCGAGATCCGAACCGAAGCCGGCCTCGGTCACAACAATATCCGCAAGACGCAAGGCGGCCTCGGTGGCGATTACGGAGTTGCACCCGTGCGCGATGTTACCAAAAGGTCCGCAGTGAACGAGCGCTGGCCCGCCCTCCAAGGTTTGAACGAGGTTCGGCATCAACGCGTCGCGTAGTAACAATGCCATAGACCCTTGGGCTTTGAGCGAACGTGCGTAAACCGGCTCGCGTGTTCTGGTAAACCCGATGATGATATTCCCCAACCGCTTTTCCAAATCCGCGCTATCGCTGGCCAGGGACATGATGGCCATGATTTCGCTCGCCGGTGTAATGACGAAACGTTCCTCGCGCGGTATGCCACCGAGCGGCCCGCCCAATCCGACGTTGACATGCCGCAACGCGCGGTCATTCATGTCCATCGTCCGTGGCCAGGTTATTCTACGCGTATCGATGCCCAAGGCGTTACCGTGATGTAGGTGATTGTCCAACATCGCGGACAGCAAGTTGTGGGCGCTTGTGATGGCGTGAAAATCCCCGGTAAAGTGGAGGTTGATATCCTCCATTGGTATTACTTGCGCGTACCCACCCCCGGCAGCACCACCCTTGATACCAAAGACCGGGCCCAAACTCGGTTCCCGAATCGCGCACAGCACCCGTTGCCCCATCTTTCGTAGGGCCTGAGTGACGCCCACGGTCACGGTGGACTTCCCTTCACCGGCGGCTGTGGGGTTGATCCCCGTAACAAGCACAAGTTTTGCTTGTCGTTCCCGCTCGAGAATCTTCTCGGTGCGAACCTTGGCCTTGAAATCACCATACAGCACCAGGTCGTCCCGCGAGAGCCCAATCTCTTCGGCGACATCCGTGATGGGGCGCGGGGTTGCGCGTTGAGCAATCTCGATATCGGTGGGTACCTTAGTCATGTGCGGTGGTGGTTTGGGTCAGGCGTTCGCCGAAGCAACGTGTGGCGTTCGCAGTGGTCGTACACGTCAATTCATCTAACGTCATGTTGCGGATGTCTGCGATTCGTTCGGCGACTTTGGCGACGAACGCAGGTTCATTTCGTTTGCCGCGGAACGGAACCGGCGCGAGGTAGGGCGCATCCGTTTCGACGAGTAACCGGTCGGCCGGTACGGCTCGTATCGCAGCGGTGTTACTCCAAGACTTGAATGTCACCATGCCACTGAACGAGACGTAGGCGTTGCGTTCGAGCCCAGCTTCTAGAACCTCGTCGCCCGAGCTAAACGAATGGAGGATGAAGGTGGCATCGGTATCGCGAAGCATGGCGGCCATATCGTCGTCCGCCGCTCGACTGTGAATCACGACAGGCATGTGATAGCGTACACCCAAGGCAAGATGATCCGCAAAGACACGTCGTTGGGTGTCACGTGGT
>JAZDDD010000711.1:0-2066 GCA_036679545.1 Gemmatimonadota bacterium
CGCCAGATTCGTGGGATCGATCGTCACCGTGATCAAAACGGAATCTCCCCATGCAATCTGACTCCCATCGGGGCGATATGTCGGTTCAGTAATCTCGAGTTCCAAGAACTTGATGGTACCTGTTTCGGTATTGAGTTCGACGTTAATCTCCCGCTCTTCACCCCGGATCGCGTAAAAGCTGACGGAGAATAGGTCTGCACCATCCCAATCGTACCAATCACCGTCGAGCAGGACGGCAGGTGCCGCATTGGGCGTGAGTTCAACAGGACCGCTGGGTAGGTTCGCAACGGCTCTGAACTGATCTGGCGTTGGCGCATTGGCCCACTGCAAGTGCTGGTGCAAAGACCCGTCGGCCACGGGAAGGTTGGTGTCTTGTACGTCGGGACCTGCGGTATCCGAACAGGCGGAGACCATAAGGCCCGTTGCTATCAACGCTACTCGGTTGGCGCCCTTCATCACGTGTTGCAATTTTGCAAACTGTTTCATCTTATATGCTCTTTCTTGCTCAATGAGTTGTTGTAACGGTTGGTGTGTTTATCGTCACCCGCCCTTAAGGCAGGTCTCGTTCCGAATGCTAAGAGCGGCATAAAGCGTTGGGGTTAAACGGGTTATGTTGCTCACGCTATCTTGGGGAACTGGATCGTTTTGAACCAGTGGGCGTTTTGGGACCAATTCGAACGGGATATTGGAGTTTTCGAACCATAACGACACGCCCCTGGCACCATCGACCAAGCAGACCCACCTTGCCTGAACCGTAGCAATCCATACTACCGACGCCTGAGGAGAACGCATGATCTGCCGTATCTGGCACGGATGGACCCACCCCGACAACGCAGACGAGTATCAGCGCATCGTGAGCACGGAAGTCTTACCGGAGATCGCCGCCAGGAGGATCCGCGGCTATCGCGGCGCCCACCTTTTGCGACGACAACTGGCAGACGAGGTTGAGTTCATCACAACGATGTGGTTCGATTCTTTGGATAACGTACGGGACTTCATGGGCACCGACTACGAGGTCTCTCACGTGCCACCCCAGGCACAGGCTGTACTGGCGCGATACGACACGCGGTCCCAGCATTACGACGTTACCCTCACGCCGGAACACCCTTAAAGCTCACGACCGTGAAGTCGATACTCACATCATGGCACGTATACTCGTCGTGGACGATGATCAGGTTGTTCGAGCTATGCTGCAGGCGGTACTCGAAGTTGAGGACCACCAAGTCGACTTCGCATGTGACGGCATGGAGGCGGTGAAGACCTTCCGCACCGAACCGTACGACCTCGTCATCATGGATCTAGCCATGCCTCAGCGAAACGGCTTGTGGGCAATCAATCAGATCAAAGAAGAATTCACTTGGGCAAAGATCATTGCGATCTCAGGACAGGAAGCAGTTCATCTTTCAAAGGCCGAAGAGTTGGGCGCCTGTGAGGTGTTGTTGAAGCCGTTGGCCCCGCGGGAGGTGCAGGATACAGTGCACTGGACATTGCACCACTCGCACGCCACCAGTAAGGCATAGCTTCGATTAAGAGACCGCGACGCGAACCGCGCCACGGCCCCACAATTCGAGATTTAGTCAGTTACCGAACACCCTACCCACCTGCACACCGTACTGTCTTGCCGCCGCATTCTGCGGTAGCGGCAATATTTCCGGATCAAACGCCATCCTCGGGGCGTAGTTCGCGATGGCCACCGTACCGCCGTCTTGGTTCAGCCCAAAGATCCTGCGGACGTCGTTAAGCACTGTGTTTTTACGTTCGACGCCTTCGGAATCCGCCGCGCCGAGTGGTGCCATGGCCAGTTGGAGCTGAGGGTCGATGGACACGTTGTTGGTTACGGTGTAACCGAAATCATCTTCAGCACTCACCATGTCTAGCACGAGATACTGAGGGTTTGTTCCAAACTTCCCAACGAAAATGCCAGCGTCCGCGGCTCCATTTTCAAACAACCCGGCGTTCATGAAAAACAGGTTACCATCAATGGTAAGCTCTGGCATGCGATTCTCCGGCCAATCGTGTTGCATTGCACCGCCGGGATTGAATGCAAATATGTTTCCGCGGATATT
>JAZDDD010000712.1:0-4500 GCA_036679545.1 Gemmatimonadota bacterium
GAAAATACTATGAGCTGACGTCCGCGGCTGACGAAATGCTCGCCGCGGCCCGGGAGCGTTTTCCTGCAACGCAGCACCTTCCGGTCTCCCCTGCCGCGAATGAATCGACTTCGCGATAAGGCTCCAATGGGTATTCCGGCGATTCGACTGCTCCGCCTCATTGGCCTACTCGTTCCACGCCCCGAACGGCGGGATTGGGTCAATGAGTGGGCCGCCGAACTCCATTCTCGGTGGGGCCTTGACGGACAACGTAGAAGATCCACCCTTTCGGCTCACTTACACTGTCTGGGCGCGTTCGAAGACGCGTTGCGGCTACGGATTCGACGGAGACATGCCCTCATGATCGCACATGACGTCCGATTTGCCTGGCGTTCGTTCCTGCGCAACCCCGTATTCACGTTGACGATCCTGACGACGTTGGCGCTGGGGATCGGAGCAAACACGGCGATCTTTTCTCTTGTCGATGTTGTACTTCTTCGACCGTTGCCGATCGAACAACCGGAATCACTTGCCGATGTTTATACGACGTGTCGGCGCGGTTTTCAGTACTGCTCGTCATCCTACCCTGACTTCGTCGATTACAAAGAACGATCGCGATCGTTTTCTGACATGGCCGCATTTTCCGGAACGCAAGTGGTATTGGAACGCGGCGAGGGCGCGGAGCTGATTACCGCCATGTTGGTGACTGGCTCGTACTTCCAACTGTTGGGAGTCCCCAGCATGTTAGGGCGGACGATCCTACCAGCAGACGATCGACTGGGACAACCCGAAACCGTAGCCATCCTGAGTCATCGCGCGTGGCAGGAACGGTTCGGCGCTGATCCCAAGATCGTTGGCGCAACGGTCCGCATCAATCAAGCACCGTTTACCATCGTAGGCGTGGCCCCTCCCGGCTTTCGGGGCACGCGGTTGGGAAGCGACCCCGATGCCTGGATTCCCTTCACTACTTATCCCCTTATTGACGGCACCGAGAATCGGAATGAAGCGCTGACTTCCCGCGGCATGCGATGGATCTACGGCGTGATCGGGCGCCGAAACGCGGGCGTGACAATCGAGCAAGCCCGCGCCGACATGGCTGCAGTGTCAGACCAACTCGAGGAGGAAGACCCTCGGCGCGCGGGGCGCCAAATCACAGTTGAACCGACACGAACCTACACGCTTCCCGTTGCGACAACGGGGGACGATCTCGTCCGATTCGTGCTCGTGTTGATGGCCGTTGTGGGAGCCTCGTTGCTCATCGCATGCGCCAATGCGGCAAGCCTCATGCTCGCGCGAGCAAGCGCTCGACGTCAGGAAATCGGCGTGCGGGTCGCGCTGGGAGCGGATCAGCGCGTGTTGGCACGCCAGATGTTGACGGAAAGTCTCCTCTTGTCCACGATAGGCGCTCTGATCGGGATCTCCGTGGCCGCCGGCGCGTTGAAGTTATTCGCCGGTTATGCATTACCAGGCGGTATTCCGATCGGCGCACTGGATATCGCACTGGACACGCGTGTCCTTGCATTTACCGGTGTCCTGAGCGTCGTCACTGGCATTGCATTCGGCCTCGTCCCGGCAATCCAAGCGACAAATCCATCCATCGTCAATGCTTTGCGCGACGATCCTCGTCGCGGGGCCGCACCAAGGATGCTGCGGACGCGGGAGTGGTTGCTGACCTTCCAGACAGCTCTTGCACTCGTGTTGCTGATCGGTGCCGGGTTGTTCGTGAGGAGTCTACGGTCGGGCCTGAAAACCGACGTCGGCTTCGAAACGAGACGACTGGCGCTCGCGGCAATCGATTTACCAATGCATCGCTATACCGCGCCGCAAATCGTGCAGTTCCTCGATGACTTGAGAGAACGAGTCGAACACTTGCCTGGGGTTGCATCCGTCACGCACGGGCTGCGACCACCGCTCGCCCAAGGCGGCAACGGTTTCCTTGCTATCGTGGACAGTTATTCGCCGGCCCCGGACGAAGAAATACGTATAGAAGCGGACTTTGTGGGCACGGATTACGTGAGAACGCTGGGCATTCCTTTGCGTGGTCGTGATTTTGTGAATGGAGATCGCGTAGGCTCCCGACTTGTCGGGATAATCAACGAAACGATGGCGCGACGCTACTGGCCCGATTCCGACGCGTTGGGTTCTACATTGAGCATGCTTTGGGGTCCTGACAACTCCGCAATCGAGGTCATTGGAATTGCGGGTGACGTGAAAGACGGCCTCACCGAAAACCCGGAACCTTTCATCTATTTCCCACTCGCTCAACACCCCGCACGATCAGAAGATGCAGCCGCATGGTTTATGGCAGCAACACCTGATGATGCAATAAACATCGTGCCTCAACTGCGGCGCGAGATACAAGCGTTGGACTCGGACATCGGTATCTCCGAGTTGACAACACTGGACAATCGTTTCGCGGAAATGTTGATGCCACAACGGATGGGCAGCATGCTACTTTCGCTGCTCGGCGCGCTGACCGTTGTTCTCGCGGTTGTGGGAATCGCGGGGATTGTGACATACACCGTCAATCAACGCAAACACGAGATCGGTGTGCGCATGGCGCTGGGTGCATCCGTGGGAAGCGTATTACGCTTACTGGTGACCGCGGCGCTCAAACCTGTGGTCGTAGGCATCCTGTTGGGCGTGGTCGCAGCGCTCACGCTCACCAGGCTTGTGTCGAGCTTCCTGCTCGACGTACAAGCAACCGATACGTTGACGTTCATTGGGATTCCAATACTGCTCGCAAGTCTTGCAGCACTTGCGGCGTTCTTGCCGGCGCTGCGAGCGAGCGCCATTCATCCCACGCAGGCGCTAAAGACTGAGTGAAAACCAGAGGATTATTATTGAATCATATAAACCCTCCCGTCTTCCAGCGTGACATACACGTCGCCCGAGCTGTCTTCGCCAAATGATGTCACGTTTCCCGAGAACGGCACCGGCCATTCAGATTGGTTGGTGATTTGCGCATTGTTGTACTGAAAACTGCGGATCCAACCCGAACAATAGTCCGAGTAGAGGTAGTGCCCGCTGAGAATGGGCACTCGGCTTCCACGGTACACGAAACCACCGGCGATCGAGCAGCCCTCACCATGATCGTATTCGAAAATCGGATCGGTCAGACCGGCCTGGTCGCAGGTGGCGGAATCAAAGCAGTGCGCCCCCTCTCTCGTGTTCCAACCAAAATTTACACCGCCCGGCGCACCAGCGACCAAAACATTTACTTCCTCCCATTGGTTCTGTCCAACGTCTGCGACGTAGAGATCGCCGGTCGTGCGGTCAAAGGAAAACCGCCACGGATTCCGAAGTCCCCACAGCCAAATCTCCTGTGCCGCGGTTGAATCACCTGCAAACGGATTATCGGGCGGGATTGCGTATGGCGTCCCGCCATCCACATCGACCCGCATAATTGCGCCAAGCGGTGTCGCACGATTTTGGCCGTTTGCAAAGGGATCCCCTGACCCTCCTCCATCACCCACGGACACATAAAGCATTCCATCGGGGCCGAAGGCTACATGTCCGCCATTGTGACTGCTACTCGGTTGCGACAGCGTAATGATCGTATCAGCCGAACCCACATCAGCAATGTCGGGATCTGCCGACACACGATAGCGCACAACTCGCGTGTCGCCGTCAGACCCCGTATGGTTTACAAAGAATTCTCCGTTGCTCGCGTAGTTCGGATGAAAGGCCAGACCAAGCAGGCCTTGTTCGAAGCTCGTCGTCAACTCGGCGCTGAGATCAAGGAACGGTGTCGTTAACAGCGAATCGTCCCGGAAGATGAGAACACGACCGCCCTGCTCTACTATGAAAGCCCTCGCAATCTCTACGGGGGGAGATGTGACGAGCAATGGAAGTGTCAGCCCTTCAGCAATCAATCCGAATGTGGGCGGTAACTCGTCGGTGGAACCGGTGAAATCAGACTCCTGTTCGCCATTGCCGCCAAAACTCAACCAGGAACTCCAACGCCCAGTGTGGTCGGTGACACGCGCCTGCCAGTGATAACTCTGCGATGCGCCCAAGCCTGTCACTTCGACGAATGCCACACTATCGGGAACCACGGGATCACTGGTAGCAGTGGCTGTCCCGGTAAAAGGTGTCCCCGTGGGTTGTACCTCTACGTCGAGACGCAGTTCGCCAAACCGATCCGGGTCACTGATCTGCGCACCGAGTAACACGTTTCCACCGGCATTGGCACCCACAAGAATCGGTGTGGAGCTGTCTGCCCGGAACTGTCCGAGGTCGGCGGCCACGGCCGGTGCTCTGGGCGCGGCTGCCTCCAACGCATACGTGCCTACTTCACCGGTCAAAGCGGACGTTGCTTCAACATAGTACGTGCCATCACGAAGAAGCAGGAAGTCAATGACACATGCATCACTCGTGGTTGTTGGACACACGTTGCTTTGAACGAGGCCTGCTGTGGAACCACCGAGCATGGTATCGAGAATCAAGTATGCATCCAAAACCGGCGAACTCATGATCAATGAGATTGAATCGCCCGCCGAGCCGGTAAAAGAGAATATG
>JAZDDD010000713.1:0-2020 GCA_036679545.1 Gemmatimonadota bacterium
CTGGCTCGTGAAGAAGTTGTCCAGGCAGATCACGTCGTGCCCCTGGTCCACGAGCCGCTGACAAAGGTGCGAGCCGAGAAAACCGGCCCCGCCGGTGACGAGAATGCGGTGAAGCGACGACACGGAAAACCCTTTCAATGACAAATCCCGTAAACCATGGCAGCCCCGTCTGGCGACGAGGCCCGCGGCTTCTTAACAGCATACATTTCCGCCGGGGTCCAAGGGCACCCCCACCCAGGAACCACTCTGCACTTTAGGGGATCAGGTGGCGAGAGCAATCAGGTCCTGGTAGAGTTTCCGCAATTTGCGGTGGTTTAGGCCGTGAGGCAGAGCGGCCAGGAATTGTTTTCCCAGCATTTCTCGGGAAATAGAACGTCTCCGGTCCGCATGCGAGGGGCGACGGTCCGCGTTGTCCCAAGGACGATCAGTGCGGTCACTCAATTCCGACTTGTCCACGTCCCAACAACATAGCTCGACCAACGTGTACACCCATTGGTTCAAATGCCAACATCCAATGTTCGACCACACATTGCGAACTTGTTGCTGCCCCGCTCCCCACACTTCTTTCACATCGTGGAAATGTTCTTCGATCGCCCAACGCGCCGCCACCGTTTCCAGGACATCACACACTTCCGCCGACGTGTCCGTGCAGAAATAGGGAGCCCAACCGCCGTCCTCAAAGCGGATAATCACCACTCGAATCTCGCCGCTGATCAAACGCGACGTCGCCAGGAACGCCTTATACTGACGCGTCACCTCGACGCCGCGGCAAAGATAGGTGATGGTGCTCCAACCTTGGCGGTGCCCGGCACGCTTGGCCAGACTGATTTTGTTCTTGCCATAGATGCGGTTGCCGTGAGAACCCTGAGGAGGCAAGTCAAACAGGCAGGCGTCCTTTCGCAACCGGCTGACGACCACGATACCCAATTCCAAGACCGGCAGTAGAAACGGCCGCGCGGCGTAAGCTCCGTCCACCGCCAACCACACTTTCGTCTCCACGCCGAGTTTTTTCAGAGTCGTGATGAACCACGTTAACAATTCCACACCCAATTGATGTTTGGTACGAAACTCCCAATCATACTTGTCTGCTAGTTTCGGCACATCGATTTCACGGACATACAGCAGCGACCGCAACGGCAAGGCAATCACGCCCCAGGCTGGATGGGTGGCCAGCCACGCCAACGCGACCCAATTGTGTCCATACAACCACTCGTCGCCAGCGGGTCCGGGTGTGGGATTGTGATGGACGCCGGCACCTTCCACGTGCTTTCCGTAACGCGAAGTGGCGGAGTCATCCAAGCCGAGTGTGATGCGGTCGACCAGACCGGGAGCGAATTTCTGCACCACGAGTCCGAGTATGACGGCGGCAAGTTTTTTGGATATCCGTCCGAGGCTGATGAGGCAATCGTAGAAGCGGTCCCAATCGTCTTGGACTCCGGCGGTGACGAACCAGGCGCTGGCCGTGCGGCGGTCGTCGGCGAGGAGCATGCCGGCGATGATGATGGCCAGACGAGAGGCGATCCTCCGGTCCAGGCAGGCTTGCAACCGCGCGACGGCGTCGCGCATGCGGCCGGTGAGCGGCACTTTGGCTTGCCTGGTCTTTTTGCGTTTGGGGTTCTTGCGATGGAGTCGTTTGTGCTTATCGTGTTGTGACTTCTTTTGCTTTTTGTGCTGCGGTTGCGGACGCTTCGATTTGCGATTACGCTTGGCCATCCGTGGCTCTCCTGATGGTGTGTTGATTGTGAGAAACTCACAACATCATGGAGAGCCGCGTTTTCACCAATATCAATCGACGCTAGCAGCCGGGCGGAGATGCCCTAAAGTGCAGAATCCTTACCGGTGGGCGGCGTCACGGGGATGTGCTTCTGGAATGATTAGGACGTGTCTGGTATCAGCGAAGGAGCGGCAGTGCCTTGAAAGTGCGCGGTCACCGTTTCCACCAAGAATTTGAACGCCGAACGGCCTTGTTGGGCGCAGGTGGCCATCGTGGTCCAGATGCGTTCCAGCCAACGTCGGCCCC
>JAZDDD010000714.1:0-2269 GCA_036679545.1 Gemmatimonadota bacterium
GGGTCGGAATGTTAATTGGGCGGAAGGACGGTATGGCGGAAGGCGGTATGGCGGTAGGGGGTAGGGCGTAGGGCGTAAGGGCAGGATCACCGACCCCGCCCCCCAGGTAACGCAGCTATAAGATGTTAAATTGCAACGACCTACCGCCATACCGCCGGTCCGCCGGTCCGCCTTCCATCACTTCGCATGCATAGCAAATGCAGCGCCCTGCGGATCCATGCATTGGACGATTCTGCCGCCACCCGGAACCTCCATTGGCCCGTTCAGAATCTTACCACCCAGCGATTTCACCAATTCCGCACCAACGTCCACATCTGGCACGTCGATGTAGAACATCCACGCCGACATCGGCATCTGCTCGGGTTTGTTGAAAATGCCGCCCAACGGTGGCCCCTCGCCTTTGTTATACATCCGGTACAGACCGGCCTCTCCCATGTCCATATCGTCAGTTATGGACCACCCAAACATCGAGGTATAGAAGGACCAGGCGTCGTCCAGATTAGAGGTCGCCAGCTCATGCCATGAGATGGTGCCGGTTCCGGTCGGCGTGCCAGGCGGCGCAGATTCTGCTGAGAAAAGGGCAACAACAGCGCCTTGGGGATCCCCGATTATGGCAAACCGCCCAACAGTCGGAATATCCATAGCGGGCACGTGTACCTGCGCCCCTTGGCTCTGAGCGAGGGCCAGCGAAGCATCTACGTCGGGCGTCGAGACATACCCAAGCCAATGAGGCGGCGCGCCACGTTTTTTCGCTTCGTCGGGTAAGTCCGTCAACCCGCCTATTGGCTTGTCGTCAACCGTCCACATGACATAGGGTTGGGGTCCCCCCTCCCACTCCTGGGTCCCCCACCCAATAAGGCTCATGTAAAACTCACCAGCCCCATCTTGGTCGGTGGTCACGAGGTCGTACCAGACAAACCGTCCCTCCGATTTTGCGTCACCCATGTTCCTCCTCCTTTAGCGCGAATCAACAAACGGCAACAAAGAATGGCTGACCTTGCAGTGGTCCGATAGCGCCATCTGGTAAACGGGCATCCCGGCCCGCGAGCGGCACTCCAGGTCTTCGGGGCTTGGGGACGCTGGATTGGACGACTAAATTGGGGTAGCGGTTCTTCCTCTTCACGTCCCAGTCACGGTGCATGAGCAATACAGATCTCATTCGACACGATTGGTCGCTCGACGACGTCAAAGCGGTGTATGACCTGCCGTTCCCAGACCTGATCTACCGGGCGCAAACGGTCACCACACGTTCCATAGTCCCAATGCCGTACAAAAATGTACGCTCATGAGTATCAAAACCGGGGCATGCCCGGAGGACTGTGCGTATTGCCCACAAAGCGCACGGTACCAAACACATGTCGAACGCGAAAAGCTCATGGATGTTGGCGACGTTCTCATTGCTGCACGTGAGGCCAAGGCGGCTGGATCGACGCGTTTTTGCATGGGCGCCGCATGGCGATCTGCGCCGAACGGGGATCAGTTTCAAACGGTACTGGAAATGGTGCGGGGTGTCCGCGCCTTGGGACTCGAAGCGTGTTGCACGTAAGGATAAGATGACATCAGACTCACGGGTGTGGCGTCCATACACCCAAATGCTCCACGCCCCAGCGCCCATTTCGATATCACGAGCCGAAGGCGTGTATCTCCACACACCCGATGGTCGTCGCATCTTGGACGGAATATCCTCGTGGTGGGTGAACGTACACGGGCACAGCCACCCCCGCCTCAACGATGCGCTCGTCGCGCAGACACATCAATTACAACAGGTGATCTTTGCCGGCTTTACCAACGAACCTGCGGAGCAGCTTGCGATCGAATTGATCAATAGAACGCCACGCGGCCTGGACCATGTTTTTTATTCTGACGACGGATCCACCGCCGTCGAAGCCGGTCTCAAGATGGCGTATCAATACTGGCGGAACCGTGGCGAGACCGGACGCGATCTGTTCGTATCCTTGGTGGATGCGTATCATGGCGATACGTTCGGCGCAATGTCCGTCGGTGGTGTGGACATGTTTCACGCAACATTCCGACGGCTGTTGTTTCCAACGCGGCGCATTGCACATCCGGATACCCCCGACCAAGGGACCTCGCTCGAGGACATCATAGAGACCGACGGACACCGAATCGCCGCTGTCATCATCGAGCCGGCGTTGCAAGGTGCGGCGGGGATGATCATGTGGCCGGATAGCTTCCTACGCTCCGTCCGACACCTCACAAGAGACGCAGGTATTCCACTCATCGCCGACGAGGTGTTCACCGGCTTCGC
>JAZDDD010000715.1:0-2542 GCA_036679545.1 Gemmatimonadota bacterium
GGAGCACTTGTCCCACTGTCCCTTCGATCTCCACCGGTTGTTCGAACCGGCGCGCGGGATCTATGCTCCAGATGCGAAGGGTGTACGATCCCGGCGGGACTTCCGCAAACGAAAATGTTCCGTCTGACTCCGCCAACGTTACGTACGGCGTGTCCACAACTAACACTATCGCGTTCATACCAGGGTGAATGTCACACATGATCGTGTATTCCCCCGGCGCGGAAAACCTGTGGTGATACACCTCTTGCCAATCAGTCACGACGTTGAACAACGTTGTGTTCGTCGTTACATCGCCCGCCCGGACGTTGTGGGAGACTTCCTCGCTGTTGCGAAACGCTACCACCTGGTTCATCTGCACCACCAACAACCCAGGCGTGAACGCGATCGCGAATTGATCCATCAGTGCGGTATCGCCAGGCAACGTGCGGCCGGTTGTGCTTGATGATTCGAGCAATACAACCGATGGGATCGTTCCGGTGGCGGGGGGAGCAGACCCGATTACCTGTGGCGGCGGGACGCCTTCGGTGGCGCGGTCAGGCGGAGCGGTGCACATCGACAGCAACACGATCGCCGCGACTGGCCCGGAGTGTACAAGGGGTTTGGACACGATCGTGTATCTACCCGCCGGTGCAGCCCGGAGACGCTCGAAACCGTTCTTCATTTGCGGCCAAGGTAGAATCGTTGAAGCGATCGCGCCAGCACAGGAAGATGGGCGGCGATGGAGGGCCGCATGGGAGGATGAAGATGCGATGGAGGGGAGACGGCGCGAAGCACGGAAAACGCAAGGTTGGTGGCACCCAAGTCGTCGATGACCGGGACGGTTCCGGGAAATTCCTTGCCATGTTTGGCGGGAAGGAGGTACACTTCAACCTAACGATACTTGCAAATGAAAATCATTTTCAATCATGATCATACGACGTTGCTCCACCGTCAGCCTCCTCCTTGTGAGCCAACTTGCCTGTGCCGGTCCGACTGTGAGACCGGTCGTTCCGGCGCCGACCACTCAACCCCGAGTTGGGCTACTCGTCATGGCCCACGGCGGGGGCTCCGGATGGAACGCCGATGTTGCGCGTGCGATCGAGCCGTTGCGGGCCCGGTTGCCGACAGCGCTGGCATTCGGGATGGCAGACCCGACCACGCTCGCCGCGGGCCTCGACTCCTTGGCCGCCCGGGGAGTAAGCCGAGTGGCACTTGTCCGGGTTTTCGTGTCCGGCGAGTCGTTTTTGCAACGAACGGCGCAGTTGCTCCGATTGGGCGTTGGCCCCACTCCCGACAGCACGAAACCGCGCATTGAGCATGACTTGCAAGTGGCAACTCACCTAGATGGCCTAGCGGATTGGGACGGCATCGCCGCACTGGTCGTACAACGGGCCACCGACATGAGCCGCGTGAGAGTGTCGTGCTTCTCGCCCATGGTCAGGGGTCCGATGACCGAAACGATCGACTACGTCGAACGATGGAGGAAACGGCCACGGCTGTACGGAGTGCCGGTTTCCGTCGGGTGTTCGTGGCCACCCTACGTGAGGAATGGCCCGCCGCTCGACAGCAGGCGGAAGCAGATGTGCGCAGGTTTGTCACCGAGCGATCAGCATCAGGTGACAGGGTAATTGTTGTGCCGTTTCGGCTGTCCGGGTTTGGCCCGTATGCGGAGGTGCTGCACGGTCTGTCCTACGTCGCGACCGCGGGGTTTTTGCCCCACCCAACCATTACGGATTGGATTGAACAAATGATGGTCAGGATTGTGTGTAAAAATGGTTGGGATACTGAGTCCTTCCCATGTCAACACCCTTCATAGAACATCGAGGATTGAGGGGTCAGTCCGGCTAGGCGTGGACCTCCGCCGTGTCGAGCAAACGGTCTAACACCTCTCCGATCGCCTCCTGCTGCACTGGTTTGGCGAGAAAGTCGTCCATGCCAGCCCCAATGCACCGGAGACGATCATGCGCAGCGGTCGTCCCTCTTCGTCGCGTTGCACGACCCGGCCCACGTCATGAATCCACATCCATTTTCCCGATTTCGCCTTGAGACGGTACTCGGCCATGTACCGCGTCGTCCGGCCCGCCAGATGATTGTCCATGCACTCGCGGGTTCGTGCGTGGTCGTCTGGATGGAGTAACTGCTCCCACGTCTGCACGTCGCACTCGGTTTCCTCATTGGGGTATCCGAGCATCCCATGCCACCACGCCGACCGGTAGACTACGCCTGTCGCAATGTTCCAATCCCACAGCGCTTCTTCGGTGCCTTCAATAGCGAGATGAAACCGTTCCGCGCTTACCCGTAAGGCGTGCGCCTCCCGTTCCGGCCCGAGGTCACGCAGGATTCCGGTGTAAAGACGCTGTCCGTTCGCCCAGAACTCGCTAACCGATAGCCAAATCGGGATCGTGTGGCCGTCTCGTCGCACGGCGGAAAGTTCTCTTCCTGTCCCGATGATGGACATCCCGCCGGTCGCCCCGTGGGAGGCCAAATACAAATCGTGTTCGGACGCCGTCAGTTTGGGCATCAAGACCGAAACGTTTTTCCCGACGAGATCGTCCCACCGAAC
>JAZDDD010000716.1:0-5554 GCA_036679545.1 Gemmatimonadota bacterium
CCGCTGCCCGCTGCCAGCCCACAGGGCGTCAGGGCGTCAGGGCGTAAAAGCGGGTAGCGGGTAGCAGGCAGCTTAGAGGACTCTAATCCGCCACTACTTTTTTCAGAGCAGCAACGCGCTCAAAACTCAAACCGTTCCCGTCACGTGCGTTCACAAAAATCACATCCCCCTCTTGGTATCCGCCTTCCAGTACTGTGAGCGCAATCGGGTTCTGGATCTCACGTTGGATAACACGCTTGAGTGGTCTGGCGCCGTATGCGGGTTCGTATCCGAGGTTTACCAGGTATTCTTTCGCCTCGTTCGTCACGTCAATCGACAGTCCACGATCCGCCAATAACTTACCGACTCTCACCAATTGCAGATCGATGATGTGAATCAGGTCTTCGCGACCGAGTGGTTTGAATACGATAGTGTCATCGACACGATTCAGGAACTCCGGCTTGAACGTCTTGCGCAATGATTCGTTTACCGTGCGCTCAACATCATCCCAATCTCCGCCGGCCTGCTCTAGAATCCATTGGCTTCCCACGTTCGAGGTCATGATGATGACGGCGTTGCGGAAATCGACGGTGCGGCCCTGACTGTCCGTCAAACGGCCGTCGTCGAGAATCTGGAGCAGGACGTTGAACACATCCGGGTGCGCCTTCTCGATCTCATCGAATAGTACCACCGCGTAGGGTCGTCGCCGCACGGCTTCCGTCAATTGGCCGCCCTCCTCGTAACCAACATAACCCGGTGGCGCACCGATCATTCGTGCAACGGCGTGTTTCTCCATGTACTCCGACATATCCAAGCGGACCATGGCACGTTCATCATCGAATAGAAACTCCGCAAGTGTCCGTGCCGTCTCAGTTTTTCCAACACCGGTTGGCCCCAAGAAAATAAAACTACCGATGGGTCGGTTGGGGTCTTGCAACCCCGCACGTGAACGCCGCACCGCGTTCGCGACGGCCTCCAAGGCCTCACGTTGCCCGATCACACGGACACTCAACTCGTCTTCCAATTGTGTGAGACGTTCGCGTTCTGATTCCATCATCTTACTGACGGGTACACCGGTCCATCGCGCCACGATTTCGGCGATGTCTTCGGCATCAACTTCTTCCTTCAGGTACTGCGCCGTTAATTGAATCGTGGCGAGTCGTTCGTTTTCTTCGACGATTTCGCTTTCCAATTGCGGCACCCGGCCGTAGGAAATTTCCGCAGCTCTCTGCAAATCACCAGCTCGCGTCGCCTGTTCCCCCTCGAGACGAATCCGCTCGAGTTCCGCTTTCTTATCCTGGATACGTTTGATTGCAGCCTTCTCCGCCTGCCACTGTGCCTTCATGCCCTGGGATTGCTCGGCGAGTTCGGACAATTCACGTTTCAGCGTCGCAAGTCGTTCCCTGCTCGCAGTATCCTTTTCCCTCGATAGGGCTTGTTCTTCAATGCGAAGTTTGACCATGCTGCGCTCTACCTGATCGATCTCTTGTGGTAAGCTATCAATCGCGATGCGCAACCGGCTTGCCGCTTCATCCATCAAGTCGATTGCCTTGTCGGGCAAAAACCGATCGCCAACATAGCGATCAGAGAGATTCACGGCAGCAATCAACGCGTTATCCGTAATACGCACACCGTGGTGCACTTCGTATCGCTCTTTGAGTCCGCGCAAAATGCCGACGGTATCTTCAACACTCGGCTCGCCCACAAAGACCGGTTGGAACCGACGCTCGAGTGCTTTGTCCTTCTCGATATGCTTACGATACTCATCAAGGGTTGTAGCGCCGACCACATGCAACTCGCCACGCGCAAGCGCCGGTTTTAACATGTTGGATGCGTCTACCGCGCCTTCGGCTGCGCCCGCACCGACGATGGTGTGCAACTCGTCGATGAACGTTACAAACCGAGCCTCTTGGCTCGTTAACTCCTTCAGCACCGACTTCATGCGATCCTCAAACTCCCCGCGGTATTTCGCGCCGGCCAACATCTGACCAATGTCGAGCACAAGAATTTGTTTGCCCTTCAACGACTCCGGTACGTCACCGTCCACGATGCGTTGCGCAAGTCCCTCCACGATGGCGGTCTTTCCGACACCGGGTTCGCCAATCAAAACCGGATTGTTTTTTGTGCGTCGAGACAGCACTTGGATCACACGACGAATCTCCTCATCCCGTCCGATGACGGGATCGAGTTTGCCCTGTCGTGCAAGCTGTGTAAGGTCCTTTGTATATCGTTCTAACGCTTGGTACTGTTGTTCCGGCTCCGCACTCGACACGCGGTGGCTGCCGCGAATCGCGTCCATTGCCTCAAGCAATGTCTTGCTATCAATTTTGTAGGTACTCAGAAGTTCCCGAGCAGTGGTCCCTTTTGTTTCGACCAACGCAATCAAAAGATGTTCGGTGGACACGTACGCATCGCCCAAGCCCCTGGCAAGATCGTCCGCCTTTGTCAACGCTTGGGTGTACTCGCGAGCAAAGGTCGGCTGCACCGCCCCACCCTCCTGGCTTGGCAGCCGGTCGAGTTCGCGTTCAGCGTTTGACCGCACGTCCGCAACGTTGACACTCGCCTTTTGCAAGATGGGGACAACGATACCTTCATCCTGGTCGAGCAAGGCAACAAACAGATGCGCATCATTGATGACGGGATTCCCACGTTCCGTCGCAAGCGCGGCGGACCGTTGGACGGCTTGATTTGATTTGAGAGTTAGGCGCTCGGGGTTCATGGTTTAATCCGCCTGCGTTGGGCTATGAAAAGCTGCGTCTGTTTTTTGGACGCCGCCAGCTGCCAGCTACGAGCTGCCCGCTCTGAAGGGCGTTAACCCAGGGAACGTTGGAGCCACCGGACTCACCGCGGCTCCTTTAACATCGTCTGGGACGCTCAAACTTCCGTGAACTGCGCCCGCATAACTCTTTATGGCAATGGGTGTGCCCTGAGTTGATGCCGGAATGGCATATAGTGGGGTCAAAATGGCGGAAAGACGAAAAGGCGGTATGGCGTATGGCGGTGGAGTGTTGGGTGTATTGTTGCAACGCCTCGGTTTTTTGGGCTGCCAACTTGCTGATCTGACGGTCAGGTCCCGTTGCCTGCCGTCCAACGCTACCGCCCTACCGCCATACCGCCTCTCGAAACTCTTTTCCATTACGTTCGTACTCTATTTTACAGAGTACTCTCAAACTGCGAGTCAACCATGACCCACCTTGCCGATCTCGCCGACGACCTGGCTTTTGTGCGCAAACGTGTCGATCGGGTGAACAGATCAGTCTTTCCGTCTAGTATTCTTTTTCTTTGGGCTGGAATCATCCTGGCGGGGTCCGTCTTGATCGATCTGGCACCGACGGTCGGTAGAGCGTTTTGGCTCGTGGCTGGGCCATTGGGTGGAGTGGTAAGCGCCGCGCTCGGTTGGCGTTGGTCGGTTGCCCTGGGTGTCGAGAACATGGAAGTGGCTCGAAAGCAGGCACTACATTGGGGTGGACTGCTGGCGGCGTTGTTGGTGTCGCAGTTGTTGGTGATGAGCGGAGCCATGCGGGGCGAGGAGTTTGGAGCGCAGGTGTTGCTCATCGTTTCGCTGTCGTATTTCTACGCCGGTATTCACATGCACAAGTCCCTTTTGTGGCTTTCGGGAATTCAAGCGGTTGCGTTCTTGGTTGCTGTGTTGGTTCCGACGTTGCCCGGGTCAATCACTGGTGTCGTGATGGCGGCGGGCTTTGTCTGGGTCGGTGTCGTGGCCGATCGCCATATCGGGCATAATTCGCCTCCACTGCTCCGGCGATGACCGCCGATCCCGTGCGTGCCTCGCACTGGGAGGGACTCGACGGCCTCGATCGATTGCTAGAACACCGTTCCCGCTTAGGCATTGCAGTGCTGCTGGGGCGAAGCACACGCATGACGTTTCGTCACCTCAAAGACCTGCTCGAGGAAACCGACGGCAACCTCGGCGCGCATCTCAAGAAGATGGAAGGCGCCGAGTATTTGAACGCGAACAAGACATTCACAGACGGCAAACCGGTGACGTGGTATTCGCTGACGCGAGTTGGACAAGTTGCGCTCAGAAAACACCTGGACGCGCTGGAGCGGATTATCGAGCACGCGGTATCCGATGATTTGTAAATCTCTTCTACAAGGAGAACGGCATCATGGCTGACGACGTTATCCAAGTCAGGAACCTGAGGAAGGTGTACGGAGATACGATTGCGGTGGACGACGTTTCATTCGAGGTGAAGGAAGGTGAGATCTTTTGCATCATCGGACCGAATGGTGCGGGGAAAACGACCACGGTGGAGTGCTTGGAAGGCCAACGTCTACCGGACGGTGGCACAATCACGGTGCTCGGCAGCAACCCCGCGAAAGACGATGGATCATTTCGCCAACGCATTGGCGTCCAGTTGCAAGAGTCCGCACTTCCCGACCGCATCAAGGTATGGGAAGCATTGGAAATGTTCGCGTCTTTTTACGACAACCCGGTCGATTGGAGGGAGTTGATACAAGCACTCGACCTCGCCGACAAGCAAAAGACGTATTACACAAAACTATCGGGCGGACAGAAACAACGGCTCTTTGTGGCCTTGGCACTCATCAACGACCCTGAGCTTGTGTTTCTTGACGAACTCACGACAGGCCTCGATCCGCACGCGCGCAAATCCATTTGGACAATGATCGAAGGTATTCGCGACCGCGGACGGACAGTGGTACTGACAACACACTTCATGGATGAGGCCGAACGTTTGGCAAACCGCGTCGCCATCATGCAGGCCGGCAAGATCGTCGCACTCGACGAACCAACCGCGTTAGTGAAAGAACATGGTGCCCGGTCCTTAGAGGACCTGTTCTTGAAAATAACTGAAGAGACGGTAACCCGATGAATTCATTCCTGAAGATTGTTTCCGTACACGCAAAACTATTTATCCGTGAACCAGCCGCGTTCTTTTTCACATTGGTATTCCCGACGCTCATCATCGGTATCTTCGGCGCCATCTTTGGCAATACGCCCGACCCTCAGTTCAATCCGGACTACGGTTACATCGATTTTGAAACCCCTGCCATAATCGGCATCATCATCGCGACGGTCGCACTGATGGGGATCCCAGTCGATGTTGCCACGTCGCGTGAAAAGAAGATTCTCCGGCGTTATCGAGCGACGCCGCTCAAACCGATCAAACTCTTGAGCGCCATCATCACCGTGTACTTTGCCATGGCCGTGGTAGGTATGGTCGTCACAATCCTTTTCGCGAAGGCAGTGTTCGGTTTACGATTCGACGGCAACTGGTTCTCAGTGTTCGCGGGGTTGACGCTGAGCGCGACGTCGTTCTTTGCCGTTGGTTACATGGTGGCCAGCATCGCGGCCACGGCGCGCATCGCACAAACAGTGGGACAAGCCCTGTTCTTCCCTATGATGTTCCTTTCCGGCGCAACCTTCCCCTTAGCGATGATGCCGGACAACGTCCGAAGAGTGGCCGAGTTCCTACCTTTAACACACGCCGTAAAGCTGCTGCAACACCTGTGGTTCGGAGGAGCCTGGAGCGAGAGCCTGGTTCAGGTTGCGGTCTTGCTCGGGACGCTCATCGTGGGCGTGGCAGCCGCG
>JAZDDD010000717.1:0-3130 GCA_036679545.1 Gemmatimonadota bacterium
CACCAAGACCGGTTCGCTCCGCGGCATGGGCTCTCCGTAACGACCGGTTGCGGCGTAATAGCGATTCCATTCTTGTTTAAGACAAAACGGATCCAACCCCGATGCATTATCAACCGCCAACACGCCGTCCAAGTGATCGATCTCGTGTTGGAGCAATTCGGCAAGTGCGCCTTCGGCTTCCACCGTCTGCTGCTCGCCGCGCTCGTCTGTATAACGCACCTTAATGCAATACGCGCGTTGCACCTGTATCATCAGGTCCGGGAAAGAAAAACAATCGTCCCACACCAAGAAATCTTCGTTCCCGACGTCTGTGATCTCGGGGTTGCAGAGGAGCCAAGGATTGTCCATCTCCACGAAGATCATGCGTATCGGAGCGCCAATTTGTGGTGCGGCAATCCCGCGACCTGAACCAAATCGCGCTTGAACATCCCGCAAGGTGTCTCGAAGGTCGTGTGCCACCATTCGGGCGGCCGGCGATCTGGGATTTTGCACCGGCTCGCACTTTGTCCTCAAGACGGGGTCTCCCAAAAGACGGATCCGATGGATTGTCACGTGAACACCAACCAGGTTGCAAGGGACCACCAATCTAGGCCTCCCGAATGATTGCTGCCACAGTTTTGGCTGCCGGTAACTCCGCTCGGATGGGGTCTCCCAAAGCGTTGTTAGACATTCACGGGGCAACGTTCCTGCAGCATATCCTCGAGAAACTGCGGCCGGTCCGTGCTGAGGGTAATACCGGGGGACGTGGAGGCCCTGATGATTTGGCCGGTTGATATGCCCCACGTGCAAACTGAGACGGCGCGGCTTGTCGTTGCTGCCAAGAGCGACCGCCCTATCGTGGTGCCCGTCTGGGGTGGCAGCGGAGGGCACCCCATTTTGCTCAAACGGGAAATATTTCGGGAAATATTACAATTATCAAAAAGTGACACCATGAAGAACGTAGTGCGCCGCGACGCCAACCGCATCCATCGAATTGAAGTCGATGACCCAGCAATCATCGATTCCATCAACACCCCAGAAGACTATGCAACATTCAACGCTCAACACTCAACGCTCAACATCGAAGAATCAAAAAGTTGAGCGTTGACGTTGAATGTTCGGAGTTCGACGTTCGACGTTCAATTAGCCTCCGATGTCGATGGTGGCCGCCCGGTCTCCGGTGCCGCCAACACTGAGCGCCATCACGTATTGCACATCGAGATCATCGCGCCATACGCCGTAGATTCTATCGGTTGTGAAGCGCATGGGTTGAAATCTCGCGGGCATTTCAATCACACCAAGAAAACGTCCTTCGGTGTCGAACACGTCCCACGATGACGATCCCATACTGAGCAATGGGTTGAAGCTCTCTTTTTCCTCTTGAGTTAATTCGCTCGGTATTTGAATATGTTGCACCCACAAACTGGATTCCGGTCCGCTGAGGAACTGAAGGTAGGCCGGAAAATTGTCGGCAAACTCCATGACCGATAAGATCTGATCGATCACCTGCGGTGGCATACCTGGTTGCTGCTCGAAGATTTTCCTCATCATTTCCGTCATGATGGTTTGATCTTCGTCGCTCACGGGCGATGGTACAAAGTTTTTCTTGAGTGTGCGGACCAATTGCCCCGCGTTGTCGTAGAGCCCCACTTCGTACGTGTTGTTAACACCGTACCAGATTCCCGCGCTGGGTGCCAGCGCCCAAACTGGTTCAGGGGAGAAAAAGTTAAACTCGGGCAGGCCACCTGACATTGAGAAGGTTTTCCCCGCTGGCACTCGCAAGATGGTGTCCGCGGTTGTGCCGTCTGTTCTCCGTGCGAGAATAGCGTCCATGGAATCCACGGCGGCGGATTCGTCGGTGTTAAACATGCCGGGGCGAATCTGCACCACAGCCAAACCGTCCGGTGTGTCCTGCCACCGAATTGGAATACCTGCAGCCATGTCGATTCGATAGTTACCGGCCGGTGTTCCGTCCTCAAGGAAATGTTGTACACGCATATTCCCCATGTCGGCGACGGCAATGGTGTCCGCGGATATGTTCAACAGTGCGGCTGCTCCCGCGCCAATTTCACCTGGTCCCGCGCCGGGCGATCCAATGGACCTGGCAAAGGTTCCGGCAGCGTCGAACACACGTATCTGCGCTGCTTGTTGGTCCAGGACGAACACCTCACCCGTTTCCCCAATGGTGATTCCGGCGATTTGTCCAAATTGATAGTCGGGATCGCCGTCCGAACTCCCAATGCGAAGCACCTCGGTCAGTTGCCATGCCCCTCCTTCTGGCCACAGCCCTGTCGCCGGATTATCGATGATTTGCACACCGGCACTGTCCGTTACGGTCCCCGCCCAGTCCCCGCCGGCTTCGCTCCCTCCTCCACAGGCAAGGCCAACCGAGCAAAGTGAGACCAACGTTAAGTCTCGAATACGCATTTTTTTTGCTCCTTCTCATATACAGATGACGCCAATACCGACCCATCGGGGCCCGCATGGCGATGATCTTTCGTGGTGTGCGCGGAAAGATAAGGAAGGAGTCTGACTTCGTTCTACTACGGTGTTCCGATCGGTCAACTGGGTTCACTGAGCGGCGGCGTATTCACCAGGGCGGTGTGTGCACGCCATGGACGGTGGTTGTTTGCAACAGCAGTTTTTTCGCCACAGAGAAAGATAGAGAGGGACAAGCGCAACACTCAACGCTCAGCATTCAACACTCAACTCTCACGGATTTGTCCATCGAACCGCGACACATTCAAAACAAAAGGTGTTCTCTGTGATCTCTATCTTTCTCTGTGGCAAAAAAACGAGGTCCTCGGCCGGGTCGCCGCGCCGGTTGAGCCGCACCAGGAACAGCCGGTTGCTGGTAGCGGGTAGCTGGCAGCCGATACTTATTCAACAAAATTGTTCATAAAGTTGCTCAGGCCATGGGCCACGATTAGGTTCACACTCTATGGACACCATATCACCCGGTTTGGCGGGGCATAGGGGCCTCCGAGGCGATATTTTGATCGCCCTTAAGAAGGCTCAACCCCTTACTGCCAAAGAACTTGCGGATCAGTTCGGCGTTTCGTCAAATGCGGTCCGCCGACACTTGAAAGAGCTGGAGGCCGAAGGCTTGGCCAATTACGGGCGCGAGCAACGTGGCAACGGTGCGCCAACA
>JAZDDD010000718.1:0-4084 GCA_036679545.1 Gemmatimonadota bacterium
TGTTGCCACGGCCAACGCCATACCACACTGTCGCCGTCTGCCATGCCGGCCGTCGCCGCCACGTTGGGCTGCGAAAGATCAGAACTGTTTCGAAACCGAATTGGCGTCCGCTGGCCGGCTTGATGTCCTAGCTTTGCGCGACCATCTTATCGTCGCTACACAAATGAGTAACAAGTGGTGTGTCGCAAGTGAAGGCCCGTTGCAGGTCGTCAATCGATCCGGACTGGGTCGCCGCCAGTTGTGTCAGTATTCGTGCCTTTTGTGGCGAAAGATCGACTGATACGGCAAACTTCATGGCATCGTCTTCAACTTCGATGTTGCGTGTCACAAATCCTATGTCGACACGACTTGCTCGGACGACCCACAATCCGCCAGCCGACACGTTCGCAAGCGTTTTAAGTACGGCCTCGCTCGCGTTGCCGTTGCCCACGCCTGCCAAAATCAATCCTGCGTAACCTTCCTCCGCGAAGTATCTAATGATGTCGGGTTCGAGGTTAGCATGTCCAAATACGATCCCGACCTTCGGCAGTGCTGCAAGCGATGTAACATCGAAGTCTGGTAAACCGGCAGGTCGTGGTGCGCGGAAGATTGTGGGCTTCCCCGCGACAAACCTTCCGGCGAGATTGGTGCACCAGATGGAAAGAGCAAGTCCAGGAAAAACGCAGTCTCTTCCATGGTGTCGGTTCCGTGAGTTATCACAACACCAGCAACATCCCCGGCCGCGCGTAACTCTGCGATTCGGTGCGCCAAAGCCAACCAGACGCTGTCGTTCATGTCCTGACTGCCAATATTTGCGATTTGCTCCGCCGACACATCGGCGATGTCACGGATTTCCGGTGCGGTACCTATGAGTGCATCCACGTTGAGGACACCTGACCTGTAACCCGGCGCATCCGAATCCGCCTGCCCGGCGATTGTCCCGCCAGTTCCCAGAATAACAACCGATGGCTTTGCCAATTATTTGCCGCCCTTGAGGGCCGCTCCCATGTTATCGGTCTTTCGTTTCTTCCAACGTGCTAGGACTGTCATACCTAATCCGAACAGAATCTCATCGGCGATTGGAATCATGTCTGGGATGAGTAGATCCGCGACGAAGAGAACAGTGGTCAATAGAAACAGATACGGGAACCGAAGACGCCTTGTGAATCTGGCAACGAAACTCGGCAACAGTGTTCGCATCAAGGCTAAGTCGTTAACTCAGACTGAAGTTTCTTGCCGACGAATACTTCGAGATCGTCGTCCGGTACTTCGGAATGCTTGAACGGAACCACACTCGGCTCGAATCCTACATCGGTGAGCAGACGTAGCCAATCGGCTCGTGAGAATAGACCTTCGATGTGTCTGTCCTTTTTGACCTGCACCGCGCCATCGACGTCGCGCAGCAAATACGCGTAGTCAACGATGTAGGTCTCGTCTGTGGGATCCGGATCTGTGGTCCACTCGAGATAGCGAAGGGATCGTTCATCGCCATCGTGCCCGCCACAATCGCTCGATGGGCGAAAGTTCTCGCGTATATGATCGGGTGCGAATAGTGCAGCGCCGCCTGGCTCGCAGTGGATAAATGCGGTCTCCATGGCCCGTCTTAGGTCTTGCTGTGTTGTCATGTAGCAGATCGCATCGTGTACCAGAACGCGGCCAAACTGCCGCCCCAATCGGACAGTACGCATGTCGCCTTGCACGTGTTCACATTCAGGATTGAGTGTCCTGCTTACCTCGAGCATGCCGGGAGCAACGTCGGTCAATGTCATCTGAAAATGTCGTTTGAGATGTGACGCATTGTTGCCGCCACCACTGCCAAGCTCGAGCAAGGATCGCGATGGTACACGGCACGCTGCTTCCAGTGTGTTCCGATAAAAGTCTGCCTCTTCGGCGTAGCTGGCGGGCGCCGACATGAGCGGCCACCACGAAGCCAGTTCGCGATAAAGCAGGGGAGGGTCCTGGGGCATGATTCGTTAACTCGCGTTTAGATTCTGGACATGCCGTGCGCTGCACTAGTGGCCTAGCGTGTCGTCAACCGATGCTCGCCCCGCGGCTCGATAACAACGTCCATCACCTCCGTCGATCCGGTTGTCAGGACTGTGACTTGGTACGTGCCGGGCGCCAATATCACGGGCTCACCGTTCACAACTCCAGTCGCGATCAGCTCGCCTCCGCGGTGCACCTCGAACGGAATTTCAAGAGCCGAAGTCATAGCCTGTTCGAGTTGCTCTCCGTTATTTGCTTCCACGTAACGACCGTTGCCGGCGCGTGCCCACTCCTGAAATTGTTCCTTGAGTTCAAGCTCGTCAACGGCGAAGCCGACGATGTTTACTCGAACATCAAAGCCGGCTGCTTTCAACCTTTCGATGGCCGCTTTCGGGTCTCCGTCGCATGTCTCTTCACCATCCGTGACAACGACTATGGTCGCCGGTCCGGTGACCCCGGCAAGGTCTTGTGCGACCTGATTGAGCGAGGCTCCGATGGCCGTACGAGCAAAACTCTGAGGTTGGATTTGTTGTATCTGCGCAGATGCCGCATCGGGGTTCAATGGCGATCTGGCGATTTCAAGATCGGTCCTACAGCTGTTCTCTTCTCGGTTTCCAAAGACCCGTAGTGCGAAGGGTGTGCCTTCAGGGATGACATTGCGTACGAGGTGCTCTAGGGATGTCTTCGCAATGTCCATTCGAAGTTCGGTGCCCAACGCCTGTAACATGCTTCCCGATGCATCGAGTATGACCTCAACAGCACCGATGTTGTCAGCCGTGTCTCCTTGTCTGCCACCGCTCGCAACCCAAAGGGTCCCCGGTACGACGCCGGGAGTCACTTCGATTTCCGCACGCGCGAGGATCTTGCGACCGCGCCCGGACATGTAACGCAATTCGTATCGTCCATCTTCCAGCGGCGCTTCTAAGTCGGTGGGACTCCCGTGCCGTGTATACCAATAGCTGAGGTACTCGCGGGGTCCAGCGTCTACTGGCACGATGGTGACATAATCCCCAGTGTTGTCGGGGCCACGCCATTGCGTGGCGAAATTAGCACCCGCTGCTACACTGGTTGGTCCGGTCACCGACGCAGAATTTGCCAGCACTTCAAGATCGATTGCCGCGAGGACCGTTCGACTGCGGCCCATGTGATATCGGATTTCATACGAGCCTGCGTCTTCGGGAACCCTAACGGTCAATGGTGACCCGAAACGTGTGTACGCGTACGTTGTATAGGCGCGATCAGGTGAACCAGCGGGGTCGATGCTGATGTAATCCGCTACGGCATCCGGTCCGTCCCACTGCACCTCGATTTCTTTACCGGCTTGTACTTGCGATTCTGCGTCCAGTGTTGCGGTGACCCCACGTACGGTCAGCGCGGTTTGTCCGATCACCCGATAGCTCTGCCCCAGATGATAGCGAACCATGTATTCACCCGGTTGGTCAGGGACACGTATTTCGATCGGGCTGGTTCTGGCGTACGCGTATGGTCCATAGCGTTTGTCTTGCATACCCACCGTATCGACACTTACGAAATCGCGCGTGTGTGCCGGTCCAGTCCAATTGATGGTTACGTGTTGGCTTGCATCGACCGGTGCGAGTACTTCGAAGCTTGCTTGCGTGTCAACCACTTCCAACACTGTAGTCGCAAGGACTGGGTACCCTCTTTCCTTAGAGTGATAACGGACCACGTAACTTCCGGGGATCTCGGGCACCCTGATTGACGCAGGTTGGGCGGTTCTCGCGTACACGTACGACCCGTAGGTTCTCTCGGCCGCCCCGACCTCGTCGATGCTAATAAAGTCCAACGGGTCTACGATCACTGACCATCGTATGTCGATGTCCGCTCCGACGACCGCGCTTGTCGGCGCCGAGACGGTGACGTTCTGTCCGGATACTGGCGCGGCGGAAAGGCTGAAAGCTATGCCAACAAACAGGCTTGCAATGACTCGAGGTTTTGCTGCGCGAACGGACATTCATAACTCCAAGTCTGGAAAGCGTGCAGACAGACTCTCCACGTGAACAGTGATAGTCGCCGAAAGATACACCTTGGGCCACAGAAGTCTTGATTTGTTTGTCTTTGTGGCCCTCTGTCTATCCTCTGTGCTCTGTGGCACATCTGT
>JAZDDD010000719.1:0-5972 GCA_036679545.1 Gemmatimonadota bacterium
GACACCACGGCGTTGGATGCCGATCAAAACAACATTGTCGGTACCGCCGGCCAAAGCGGCGATCTCGCCTGCCATACGTTCCAACGCCCGCGATATTTCGCCGGCGTCGAGAATATCCAGTGAATTTTCAGGCGGATTCATCGGGCGGGAAGTTATGGTATCCCAACGAGTTAGTCAATAATGAGCGACGCTGGCTGCGTCTAACAGCGTTTTACGGTCAACGGCATGCCAACAACGCATCGATCGACACTTCCAAGAGCATTCAAGCACGTTTACGTGGTCCGGTACGCCGTCACGGGCCGGACGTTGATACGGGCGTCACGGGCGGGCCACCTTCAAGGACGGATTTCACATTGCGCGCCGCCAAGTTAGCCATCGCAGATCTGGTCTCACGCGTTCCGCTACCGGTATGCGGCAGACACAGGACCCGCGGATGGTCGATCAACCGTCGATCAACGCGGGGCTCACTACTGAACACGTCGAGCCCGGCGGCAAATAGATGTTCGGTTCGGAGGCCATCCAATAACGCGTTTTCATCGACGATACCGCCACGAGCTGTGTTCACGATGATAGCACTATCCGGCATCATGCTTATTTGACGTGCGCCGATCAATCCCAACGTATCGGGAGTTAGCGCGACGTGCACGCTTACAACGTTGCTCGCGGCCAACAAGTTGTCCAACGCAGAGAACCGTGCCCCGGTCTCGCTTTCAAAATCGGGTTTCCGTGTCCGACTGCAATAACATACTCCCATTCCGAATCCCACCGCACGTCTGGCAACAGCTTGGCCGATACGACCGGCACCAATCACACCGAGTGTTTTTCCGTTCAGCTCGACACCGAGGAGTTGAGCAGGATGCCAACCGGGCCACCCATCGACCAACATCTGATGTCCCTCTTTCACACGACGGGCCGCGCCGAGAATAAGGGCCCACGTGAGATCGGCGGTTGATTCCGTCAACACGTTAGGCGTATTGGTTACCAGAACACCGTGTCGCGCGGCCGCCGGGAGGTCAATATTGTCAACACCGACCGCCACATTTGCGATGATCACCAGGTTGGGCAAACGTTGTAGCTCGGACTCTCCGATTCGTCTGGTGAGGATGGGTACCACAGCTCGGTAATCGGCCGCGGGGGTTTTCTCCGTGCTCGTGATCCAGTCGAGCGTGAAACCTGACAGGATATCAGGATCGAGCAGGGTCCGAACCTCTTCGGCGACGAGAATGTCATTCATGTTGGGTCTGGTAGAGCGCTCCCCTCACATCTATAATGCTTGACGTATTTGGGAGAGGTGTCCGAGTGGTTGAAGGAGCCGGTCTCGAAAACCGGTGGGCCTTGCGGTCTCGTGGGTTCGAATCCCACCCTCTCCGTTGAGAACTGCCAGCAGCCAGCTGCCAGCCACCAGCTACACTAACTACGATTCCGGCTCATACAGCCACGTGTCACTTTCATACCGAATTGCAGCAAGCCTTCCATGTCATTCAAGCGGTAACTCACGAACTCCCATGCACCGGATTTAATAAGCTCGCAGCTGGCAGCTTTCTAAATACTTTCCTTGCCCCCTCCAAAACCCTTTCCACCTCTTTCATGCCGTGCGCGGTTGACATGAAACACGCCTCGTAGGGTGACGGTGGGAGGTAAACACCCTCTTGCAACATTCCCTGGAAGAACGCCGAATAGAGCTTTGTATTTGACCGTTGCGCGGTAGACCAATCTTTAACGGGTGTGTCCGTGAAAAAGGTGGAGAACATTGTGCCGGCTCGATGTTGCTCCACGTTGATCCCCGCTTCACCGGCCGCGGACGCGATACCCGCGGCAAGCAAGGTCGTGGTAGTATCTATCGCTTCCCAAACACCAGGTTTTGCAAGCTCGGTAAGTGTGGCAATACCGGCGGCCATTGCCATGGGGTTGCCCGAAAGCGTGCCGGCTTGGTAATCGGGGCCGGATGGTGCTACCAGATCCATGATTTCCGCATCACCGCCATACGCGCCGACTGGAAGCCCACCTCCAATAACCTTTCCAAGACAGGTGAGGTCCGGCTTCACACCGGACACCGAGCGAGCCCCACCCGGATGGACACGGAATCCAGTCATCACTTCGTCAAAGAGGAGGACGATTCCCTCCTCCAGCGTGAGGTCCCGGAGTGTTGGAAGGAACAACGGTGCCGGATGCACGACGCCCATGTTGCCGGCCACGGGTTCGACGATCACGGCCGCGATTTCACCCCGGTATCGTTGCAACGCGTTCGCGAAGGCTGCCAAATCGTTAAACGGCAACACCAAAGTGTCTGCCGCGGTGCCGTCTGGGACACCGGGCGAATCGGGCAACCCGAGCGTGGCGATACCTGACCCGGCTTTTGCGAGCAAACCGTCCGCATGCCCGTGGTAACATCCCTCAAATTTCACGATTCGATCGCGACCGGTGGCTGCGCGCGCCAGCCGGAGTGCGCTCATGGTTGCTTCAGTACCTGAATTGACGAACCGAAGCCTCTCGACATGGGGCATGAACTGCTGAATCAATTCGCCGAGCCGCAGTTCATCTTCGCACGGCGCGCCAAAGCTTGCACCCTTTTCTGCGGCTTCCTTGAGAGCCTGCACCACCGCCGGATGCGCATGCCCCAAGATGAGTGGTCCCCAAGACAACACGAGATCGACAAAACGGTTGCCGTCCACATCTTCTAGATATGCGCCCTTCCCCGAACGCATGAACAGTGGCTCACCACCAACGGCTCGAAAAGCACGCACCGGCGAGTTAACACCACCCGGGAACATTTTGTTCGCAGCGCGATAGAGCTTTTGGGAGCATTGCGTTCTCATCGAGGCCCGGTCAATTCGAGTGACTGGACGACTTGCACGCCGGCGTCTCTTCCCGAAACAACACAGTCCGGTATCCCAACGCCTCGGTAGGAACAACCGGCAACAAAAAGCCCCGGTTCTGAGGATAACATTTTGTCGATTCGCGCCAAACGATCCAAATGCCCCATGGCGTATTGGGGCATGGCACGTGCGTGCCGAGAGACACGCACCATGGCCGGCGCCTCATCTATCCCAAGGGTGCGTTTGATTTCATCTCTTGCCATCGATACCAACAAGGAACCGTCGGCTGACCGATTCGGCAGTTTTAGCGTGGTCCAGGTACACGCAGTAACCTCCGTGCCCGCCCCTCTGGGAACGATGTAGCCGTACCCGTGACGCGGGGCGGTAGCTGGCGTCGGCGTGTATCCGATGGACACGATGACAGATGAAACGAATCGTATAGCATTCAATTCGTCACTCAATGCGGGCCGCCAACTTCGCAACATCTCGGCTGAATAGTACGAAGGCGTGGCCAACACCACCGCATCGGCCAAGACTGAATCAGATCCCACATCGATTTGAAACTGGGTTCCACGTTTGTAAACTGCCTGCACTGGAGTGGACCGATGCACGTTCACAATGTGCAAACGGCTTTCTAACCGCTCGATCAGACTGCCCATTCCCGCCGCCAGGCTGACGAACGGCGAAGCCGCGGTCTTGGCACTCAATCCATTGCTGCGTGCCCGTACTCCTCGCGACACGCTGCCAAACTTCTTTTCCATCTCGTATAGCTGTGGAATCGCCGCCGCGGCGCTGAGCTTCCGGCCATCACCCGCATAGATTCCAGACAACAAAGGCTCAACGATTCGCTCCGCCATTTCACGTCCGTAGCGGCGTGCCGCGAATTCAAAAATCGACTCGTCGCGGCCGTTTGCACGACGGCGCACGAACCGTTCGAGACAGGCTCGCATGCTACCACGTCTCGACAGCAAAGGGCTTCCCAACAGGTCACGCACACGGCGTGGCACAAGACCGGACATGCCTTCCGGAAGTGCGGTGAGCACGCCATCCCGTAAGATGAACGACTGTCGGGTTTCGGGCCGAGTGGGAACGAGCTGATCGTCAAGACCCAGTTCGTTACATAATGTCACTGCCGCGGGTTTTGACTTTAGGAAGGTATCGGGCCCGGCCTCAACGACAAAAGGCCCAACCCTTTCCGTAAAGAGCTTGCCACCTAAGCGGGGCGCTCCCTCAAAAAGATCGATGCGGACGTGCTGTCCATGTGTTTTTATGAGCCGTTGGACCTCATAGGCCGCCACCAACCCGGTAACGCCACCACCAACAATGACGACTCGACGTTGGAGCGACATGGGTTACCGGCCTGCGAGCCAGCCAGCAACGTCCTTGGCATGATAGGTAACGATTGCGTTTGCACCCGCGCGTTTCATGGACGTTAAGATTTCGAGCGTGGTGGCGCGTTCATCAACCCATCCGTTGGCGCTGGCCGCTTTGACCAACGCGTACTCCCCACTCACGTTGTACGCCACGACTGGCACTTCAGGAAACTTCTCCTTGGCTCGACGGACTATGTCGAGGTAGGACATGGCTGGCTTCACCATCACCATATCAGCACCCTGGTCCACATCCAACGCGATTTCCTTCATGGCTTCAGCCCCGTTGGCAGGATCCATCTGGTGAGAACGCCGATCCCCGACCTTGGGTGCACCGTCGGCGGCTTCACGAAACGGACCGTAGAACGCCGAGGCATATTTGGCAGCGTACGATAGGATGGCCACCCGTTCGTACCCCGCGGTGTCCAGCGCCGATCGAATGACGCCGACCATACCGTCCATCATGCCGGACGGCGCCACCACATCGGCCCCTGCCGCTGCCTGAGACACAGCCACGTGAGCAAGGAGCTCTAGGGTTTCATCGTTTAAAACGTATCCGTCGGGACAATAGGGATCGGCGTGTAACCGATCGCCGTCCTGTCTAATAACACCACAGTGGCCGTGGTCGGTGTATTCACAAAGACACGTGTCCGTGATAACCACGAGGTCATTGAATTCCTCTTTGATGGACTGCACCGCTTGCTGTACCACTCCATCATCCGCATACGCACCGGAGCCAACCGCATCTTTTTGGCTTGGAATGCCGAACATCAAGACCGCCGGTACACCGAGCTCCCGCACTGCAGCGACCTCGGTCAGAAGGCGGTCGGTGCTCCAACGAAAAACTCCCGGCATGGAGGAAATTGATTCACACTTGTCAAAACCGTGTGTGACGAACAGTGGGTAAATCAAATCAGTTGACGTCAGACGCGTCTCACGTACCATCGACCGCAGTGTTGGGCTCGCACGTAGACGTCTCGGACGTTTGGATCGCTCCGAGTTTTTGTTAGTCGCGACGTCGCGCGTGTCAATCGAATGTTCCCACAACGTCAAAACAGTCTCCTATGTCAGTTTGGAATGGACTTAAGATGTGCGCGGCCAGGCCGTAGCAACAGTCCTAGGCAGCAAAATGTCCCACCAAGGCCCGTATCAACCCGCTGGTTGTATAGTCCGTCGCAACAACATCGACCGGTATTGCATGTCGGCGCGCGGTGTCAGCGGTGATGGGTCCAATACACGCTACACACGATTGCTGCAAAGCACTAAGCGCGTGCTCCCCAAGGAGACGAAGCCACCCCTCAACGGTGGAGGAGCTTGTGAAGGTGATGATGTCGGCGCCAACGGACAAGACTTGGTCAATGTCCGGCGGCGGCGTCGGCTGGATCACATCGTATGTTGCGATCTCAACCACTTCCGCCCCTCGCCCAGTCAATTGGTCTGCCAAGACTTTTCGTGCCCTCTTTGCACGCGGGAGTAAGATGCGTTGACCGCCGACATCTCCCAAACACTGGACGATTCCCTCGGCAACGTACTCATCTGGAATGCATCCAACGGTGCCGCCACGAGCCACGAGTTCCTGCGCAGTTGCAGGACCAATGGCGGCAATCCTTGGGCGCCCCGACCGCTGACAAAGACTCACCCCCGTCAGCTTTGCCCGGTCATAAAGTATGTTGACACCGTTGACACTGGTAAATATCACCCAATCAAAGGAATCCCAGACTTGGAAGACCCGCTTGAGTTCGGTGTTGGCTTTAAGAGCAACGATCTGAACGGTCGGGAACAGGAT
>JAZDDD010000072.1:0-4890 GCA_036679545.1 Gemmatimonadota bacterium
GGCACTACCGGAATCCGTTCGGACAAAATCGCTCAGTGGCCCGACCACTGCCCCCGATTCGAAACGTTCCTTTGCGCCGAGGAGTTGTTGTGCGGCGGGTGCCAGGCCCGCGCGCTCCGACTCCAAGGTACGAAGTGCTTCTGATCTTGCCTGGAGTTGCGCTAAGGATTCTTCGGTTGTTCGTCGTTGGGACAGTAACGCCGCTTCCTGTTCCTTGGCCGCTGACAACGCATGACGCGAATGTTCGACCGCGCCCTGGGCCTTCCGATCCTGTTCGACGCAAACCTCTAAAGTTGCTTGACATTCGCGAACGCGGGTATTGGACGAGGCGTCGGCGGCTTGTGCATTGGAAACTCGTTGCTCGGCTTCTGCGCGCTTTTCTCCCAGGTCGGTTAGCTCTCGCTCCACGACCGAGTGTTCTCCGGATTTTGCACGTGATGATTCGGCCAGTTGTTGTAGTGTGGTCTCGAGTTGCCGTACGTCGTCTCGTTGTGCGTTGAGTTTCTGGCGGGCCTCGCCTTCGCTGGCGGCGCGGAGATCGAGTTCGGTTTGTACGGACGCCCGCGCTGTCCGCGCTGCGCCCAATTCTTCCGCCGCGGCTTCCAGCTCCATTCGTGCCTGCTTGGATGTTGCCTCGGACCGTTCTGTCTCTTCTCGCGCACGTTGCTTTCGTGTCTCAGAGTTCTGCAAACGTTCGTCGGCGAGCCGTACGTCACCTTCCAGTTTTTCCACCTCGACACGGCGTTCGGCCAGGAGGCGTTGTACTTCCGCTCGCTGTGCTTCGGCCGTGGCACGTTCTTGGACAAACGTCTCGCGCTCACGTTCCGTCGTGGCCAGGATCTCGCGTCCACGTGGGAGATCTTCTTCTAACTTCTGGCTTCGTTTGGCATGATTGTGTTCGGCGTCCTCGAACGTGGCGAGTTGGCGACGTGCCAACTCCATAACGATCGAAAAACGCTCGGTCGTAAACGTCTGGTGACGTTCCGCTTTACCCCGTTGTCGGGCAAGACTGCGCACCTGGGTATGCACTTCGGATATTACATCATCTAACCGCTGCAAGTCGTCGAGTGTCTTTTCGAGACGATCGAGACGACGTTCCGTGACTGTTTTGCGATCCCGATAGAGACCGATACCTGCGGCCTCCTCAAACAACGAGCGGCGTTCTTCGGTACGATCGGACAATAAACGGTCGATCATACGTGCTTCGATCACAACACCCGCGTCACTGCCGAGGCCCGTACCACGGAGCAAGTCTTGCACATCCTTTAGACGGGCGGGTGCTTGGTTGACGAGGTAGTCGCTTTGCCCACTGCGGGACAAACGACGTGTAACCACCACCTCTTGATAGGCGATGGGTAGGGCGCCATCGGAGTTATCGAAATACAGCGACACTTCGGCGACGTTCAGTGGTTTGCGTTTGACCGAACCTTGGAAGATCACCTCTTCCATGCGGTTGCCACGAAGCACGCGGGCTCTTTGTTCGCCCAACACCCAACGAACCGCATCGGAGACGTTCGATTTACCACAGCCATTTGGGCCAACGATGGCCGTCATACCGTCTTCAAAGGTGAGTTCAGTTTTGTCAGCGAAGGACTTAAAGCCCGACAGCTCGAGTCGGGTAAGGTTCATTGCGTAGATCCCAGGCGTGGGGCAAGTGTGGTTGTTAACGAGGCGGCGTTCAGCATCGATTCGGCGCTACGGGCTTGTTCCGGACGCACGAACGCTCCCACCGCCAGGATGCCGCCGCCGTCGTGCGGCAAAACGTAGGCTGGGATACCTCTGTCCCAAAGGCTCGCTGCCTCAGTTCGTGCCGAATCAATGGTGTCCCGTCGGCCAAGGCTGAAGGCCTGTGGGGTGCGCAAGATAGTTCCCTCACCGTTTGCCACCAACCCGTCTTGCCAGAGGGACCGGCGTCCTGCATCGGCCGCCTCCGGACTGGGGTATGCCCCAACGATGACCCGGTACCAAATGCGCCCACCGATTCGCACCGGTGTCACCGTGATTGGTCGTATCCCATTCTGCAGGTCTCGTCCATGCTGCAGGGCGTCCTCCAGCGTGTTGAGTGCGGCGGCTTGGACGGAGTAGTACAGGGAGTCCGCCTCTGCAAGCGGTTCGACGGGTGTGGGTGGGGTCGTGGCGGTTATGGGTGCCGTCGTCGTTACTTGTGGCGGTGTGGTGTTGACTGTCTGAGCGGTCGTCTCACCGGTGGTGGGTTGCTCACGCCCGCTCCACAAGACGTAGCCAATCACCACGGCTCCGACGGTCAGGCCACCTCCTATCCAGAACAGGATGTTGCCTATGGGCTTGCGTTTGCCTGGTTGAAAAATTGGCGGTCCGTCGTACGGTGTGTCTGCGATACTCGTGCGTGAGGGGCGGCGTGGTGGCGCGGGGGTTGGGAATTCCTCCGTATCCTCGGGATCGACATCCGGCACGACTGGAAGGACCGGTTCGTTTGCTGGTTCATTGTTTAAGTCGATCGGGTCCAAATCGATTGCAAGATCGGGGATCCCGTCGGCGTCCAACCCGGAATCGAGATCGATGGGAGCCAGGTCGTCTTGGTCCACCGGTGCCGCAATTGGCGGTTTGGCCTCATCCGGCGTACGGTTGTCCGTTTGTTGAAGGGCCGGCTTTTCCGGCTCAACGGGGTCGGCCGCAGACACGTCCCAGACACGAGGCTCTTCCGGTTCCGTTGTGAGGGGTGGTTCCGGGATGAGTTCCGGCAAGGGCTCTGGGGGGGACGGATCGGCGGCTGCTGTGATAACGGCAAGGAGCGGTACTCCCTCGTTCATTTTACGCGTGATACCAGGAGCGACGTCCAGTGCCGGATCATATCCCTCGGGTGCAAGAACGATCATGCCGTCTGCTTCGAGAGCGCAACGGTTCAGTGCACCGGGTGGAACGTAGACGATGAGCACGGCTTTTTCGTTTTTGAACCCCCGAGCCAACCGGTCCCAACGGCTGTTAGCCCACACTTCGGCGGGTTGGTTCGTACGGGTTCCGACACCCACGTAGTAGAGCGTGGGAACGTCCTGTTGTCGAGCCACATGACTCAGTGATGCACCATACAGGAATGCATCGACTATTCCCTCGTCGGTGGTGTTCTGTGCCATTCGATCCAAGGCGGGTTCGTCCAGGGACAGATCGATGAGGGCGACGCGGCGTTCTCCGGTGGCTGCGGACCTTGCCAGTTCCCACGTCCGCATAGCCGCCCAGCCAACGTTTTCGGTTGCGGCAACGACGTGAATCACCGTGCGGCCGGCGGTGAACTCACGCGCCAGGGAAGGCAGGAGGTCCGCCGTGCATGTGCGTACGCTCATGAGTCGTTGTTGACGTCGTTAAGATCGATGGCAACGATAAAAAACGCTCGACCGAGTACACGACCCGCATCGTCGGCTTCTTCGCGTGTGGGGAACGGTCCCAGGCCAACACGGTATCGATCGTCAAACGCCGACTGGGGAATGAGTTCGGCTGTCATTCCCGCTTGGCTGAGGCGGGACACTTCGTCTTGGGCCCAATTGAGATTCGACGTACTCGACACTTGCGCAAAGAATTGCACACCGTTGGATGGTCGGAGACTTTGTACAGAGCGTTGAGCGGCCACTTGTAAGGTGGGACGTCGTGGATCCCACGTGAGGAGAGCCCACGTGTCCCTGTCGGCATCGGAAACTCTACCGGTGACTTGGCCGGTGGCCGGGTCAAGGGCAACTAGCTCTCCACCGTTACGCACCAGCACCGTGCCGTCCGGTCCTACGGCGGGCAGATGTTCGTCCCATTCGCCAGTTGCGATTCGGACATTCCCAAGGTCGTCGATTGTGGAGATCCAGATGTTGGCATCGTCTGCCGGCCGCATGAGCAGGTATCTGCCCAGGGCATCCGGTCGAATCGCTTCGACAGTGCCCGGCAGTTGCACAACGTCGAGTTGGGTCAGGTTAAACCGGTTGACCACCAGCAGTTGGCCCGTTGCCAACCCTGCATAAACACGGTGTGCGGAGGGCGATAGGGAGAGGGCCGTCACCTGTTCGGTTACGCGGAGGAATCGCGTGGGTGTGCGTTCGCGGGGGTCAATGGACACGATGCCGGAATCGGTTGCGACAACCAGTACGTCTCCCCACGAGGATGTGGCCAGGAGACCGGACGGAACGGCGACAAGATGTTCATCCCACTCTGGTGTGGCGATGCCGACTGCTCGTCCGTCCGGCAGGTCAAAAAGCGCAAGCAGCCCCGACCCCAGTGTTCCCCATGCTTCCGTCGGCTCGGCTGGAAAACTGGTGGCCCACCGATCTACCACCCGGTTTTGGATGGATGCCACCGACAAGTCGGTGTGAACGACAATGGGGAGGCCGGTCGGCGACACAACCGCTCGTTGGACCAATGTATCAACGGTGCGAAAACGTCCTGCGGTGAGGTCAAGCGCTGACAACTCGTCGTTGGCGTTTCGCGTGTAGATCAAGTCCTCTTCGCGGACAAACCCGACAAACTCGCGTGTACCGGCCTCAGACGCGGCGAATTCAATATTGACGGGATCCAACGTAGGAAGTCCGTACAGACGGACACGTTGATTGCCGTCGCGTGGGAAACGAAACGCGACGGTTATCCCCGGAGAGGCCTGGGGGGCTTCTTGCGCGAAGGCTACCTGGATCGGATTGGCGGTCGATTCACCGCCGCACGCCGTGAGGCTGACAGCGATGAACGCACCCACCCAGATGTAAAGTCGGGATACCACGGGGGAAAAGCTACGCGGCTAGTGGGGGTGAATCAACTGGCAATGTGGTGGCGGGGCGATTGGCCTAACTCGTTATGGGACAACTTGTTATGGGCGTGTTGTTCGAGCGCAACAGACGCTAAAATGTTGGCCCTAGGCTTAGAGTCCAGTACGGGTTGTGCCCACCC
>JAZDDD010000720.1:0-2685 GCA_036679545.1 Gemmatimonadota bacterium
CAATGATGTGGACGGGGCAACGTTGTCGAAGCTTCAACTGCCCGAACAAGGATTCGTCGTCCTCGGCATCAAGTCACACGACGGCAGGTATGTATCCTTGCCGGATCCCGCCACCCGACTCACGGCTGGCGACGTACTTGTCCTGTACGGAGATGAGGATCAGCAGGCCGCTCTGCATGACGAAGCTTTCAATCCAACGCGTTTGGGAACGCACTCCTGAACGCCCGAGTCGGAGACGTCGTTCACGTGTAACGGAATCCGTCCGCGGCAGACTATCTGAGCAAACGATCGTCACAGTGTGCCAATTGACACGCTCATCTGTGGTTTGATCGCGAAACTCAAGACATAGGAGGTCGATATGACCTCGCGCTTAGTCATTGGATTGCTGGCGTTTTCCTTGGCGGCCACCACCGGCTGCGCCACGAACGACCAGGACGTTGCTTCAGGTCAGGACCCTTCGCGTCTTGCAAAACCGACGTTCAATGCCGACGGTACGTTGAACCGCCCATCACAAGACTACAGAGAGTGGATCTATGTCGGTACACCACTGACGCCAAATTCTCTCAACCCGCCAGCTGCGCCGTTCCCTGACTTCCACAACGTGTACATCCACCCGGCTGACTACGAACACTACCGCGAGACGGGTGAGTGGCAGGACGGCACGGTCCTGATCAAGGAGTTGGTGACCGTAGGCAGCGAACAAGCCGTAAGCGGAAAAGGGTTTTTCATGGGCGACTTTATTGGGTTGGAAGCGACGATAAAAGATGCGCAGCGTTTTGCGGACGAACCCGGCAATTGGGCCTACTTCAGCTTTGGTCATGAGTACCCCCTGGCGGAGACGGCTGAGCCATTTCCTGCGGCGGCGTGTAACGCGTGCCATCTAGCCAGTGCAGCCGATGATTTCGTCTTCACGCAGTATTACCCGATCCTCCGCGCCGCCCGATCTCCGGGGCCGCAAGGCGTAGGCGGGTCGATGGCAAGCGGATCGGAGGCCTTCGATGATATCGAAGACGCGATGATGGGCGCACTCGTCGCTGCGATGGAACCAACAGTGGCCAACGTTACTGCTCCGGGTGCCGTCCCAACGGCCGATGGGCCGCTCAACACGTATTTGCAAGCCGGCAACTATACGCAGATGCCTTACAGCGAATCCGGACGTCACGCCTCCGCCGGTCCTCACACGACGTTCGGACTCCCCGTCAGGGTGTTCATGAATGCTGTGCTCGAGTCGTCATTGAGAGCAGGGAATGCCTCACACCCGATGGGCTCGGAGGCCGTAAAGGAGATGTACTCGGCTGATGGCACGCTCGAGGGCTGGGCGGTCATGGTCAAGACCAACGCGGACAGTGATGGCGGCAAGGGTTGGTTTTGGTACGAGGTAGCAAGCGTGGAACCCAACGCTGCGCCCGTTGCGTCGGGCAACGGGGTGCCACTCTGTTTTGGTTGTCACTCAACCGGTGCGGATTACGTCTTGTCGGACTATCCGTTGCGATAGCTTCCGGCGGCCGCGTGGCGTAGTCAGGTAGCCCGCAACCAACGAGCCATCTCTCTCCAAGTGGGTTCCTTGCCGTACATGAGGATCGCGGTTGCGAAAATCTTCCCAGCCATTCGGCGCAGGAACCCAATCGAGATTGCCAGGAGCGTCAACGAGGCAAGAATCTCCCAGAGCGGCACGTCGACGAGCGCCAATCGTAAGCCAAGAAACGATGGACTTGTCAACGGGAAGATGGCAAGCAGCTGCGCCAGCCCAGATTCGGCGTTCCCCATCATGGCAAGTGCGGCACCCAACGGTAGCAACGGAAGTATGAGGAAAATGGAGCGCGATGACGTGTTCGGATCGTTAATGGTTGCAGCAATGGCCGCGAACAACACGTTCCAAAAAAAGAAACCGGCAAGTGCTACTGGCAACATGAGGAGCCCGGTCGTCCACGAAATCGCATTCCAGGGGATGAACCACGATCCGCCGAACACTTGAGACAGAAAGAGAAAAATAACAAGGCTGGCCAGGAAGTTGAGGCTCGATGCGAGCGAGAGCAGAGAAACTCCGAGCACTTTGCCGTCGATCCACGTCTGGGGAGACACCGCCGAGATAATTTGTTCGGTAACCCGAAGTTGTTTTTCTCCAGTGATTGCCACGAATTGGTACGAAAGCCCGAGCACTACTCCGAGTGTCATGAGGCTGACGAGCACTGCGGCGGTAATCGCCTGACTCCGTGACGTATTGCGGCCCTGTGTCAAGTCGATTTGTATCGACACCGGAGCCAACATCGACGCAACTAGTTCCGGTTCCAACCGCGCGTCACTCAAGCGCTGTGCTACTCGGATCTCAGAGAGGGATTCGGTCAAGTCCGTGGCCCACGATGGACGATTCCTCACCGTTAGCTGCGCGGAATCTGGGGTTACGAACACCAGCACGCCGTCGATTTCTTCACGCTCCAGTTGGAGCATCAGAGCGTCCACCAGTTGCGGCGTGGATGGACGGGGCCGAATGCGACTTTCTTCAGGGAACATCGCTACCAGTTCGTCCGCGTTAACTACGGCCAACGTCACTGGTGCTTGCGCTCGACGATATAACCATGCCCTCCCACCCCAAACGGCCGTGCCGATTACTAACGACAGAACGAGTGTCCAAATCTGATCCTTCAGCTTGAACCAACGCCAAAATTCCCAGGTTGTTATTTCCCA
>JAZDDD010000721.1:0-2950 GCA_036679545.1 Gemmatimonadota bacterium
ATGGTCATTTTCGGCAGGTAGTTGCTGAATCCATTCACAATGGTTTCCACCTGCTTCCAATCATCCTCATCCACCATAACAATGTCCATCGCTTCCAGCAATGATTTGGGACGGAAAAACTTCCGGTTCCAGGGATAACTTAAGGCACGCGACAAGATGTCATACACACGCCCCCGGGCCAGGTTCAAGGATATCCTTTGATCCTGCACGCTTTCAAGTGCGCCTGTTTCGCCCAACTTCGCCAACATCGGGTCCACTGCCTGAGCCATTTCAACCATAATCATTCATCTCCCGTTTCCGCAAGGCGCCGGAACTCCGGACCGGGTGATATTTCCCGGCCCGGAGAGTCCGGACCAACCCTTGCTTGTGTGTCCAACTTAGAGCTTTCGCCCTCGCTTCACGCTCTCTAGATCGCGCCAGGATGCTCCTCAGGCCGTACATAGAAAGGCTCTTCAACCGTCACGCGGATGATCTCCTTGCCCTTCCTGTTAAACCCGATGACCGTATCGTTGAACATCTCAAACTTCTTGCCGTGAATGTTGGTCTCGAAAATCTTCGGACCGGGCTCACGTTTCCATTTGAAGATGATGCGCTGGGTCGTTCTAAACAGCTGAAGGTTGGCCAACAGATCCCGGTCCGGAACCATGTACTGGTCGATCGAATGGTCGACGCCTGGTCCGAACATCTGCTGTGAGTAAGCACGGGGAACATGGCGCGACGGAATATAATATCCGTTCGGCTCGGTCCCCAACTGCGGGTACAATGGCAGCGCCACCTTGCGGTCGCGGATCAGATAATACTGTGGATTATCAGGATCGTGCGCCCACTCGCCATTACTGCCAACTTTTACCAGGCCCTGCAAACGAATCTTGCCCACGCAAGCCGCCATGCAGCGCGTTTCCATCTGGTCGCCCTCGGTCAGGGGATCCAGCCCCTCGATCCTCGGGTAACACGCGATGCACTTCTCCGAGATCCGCGTGGTGCCGCGGAACATCGGCTTCTTGTAAGGACACTGCTCGACGCACTTCTTGTAACCCCGGCAACGGGACTGATCGATCAGAACGATCCCATCCTCTTGCCGCTTGTAGATCGCCTTGCGCGGACAGGCCGCCAGACAACCGGGATACGTGCAGTGGTTGCAGATGCGCTGTAAATAGAAAAACCAGATCTTATGCTCAGGCAATACCGATTTCACGCCGTTGTCGCCGCCAAACGTGCCTTCGCGCGACTGCGTGAACTCGCGGCCATGAGCGGTGTCTTCGCCAAAGTTCGGAAAACGCCACTCTTCGTCGGTCGGTACGTAACCTACCGCCTGTTGGTTCAGGCCAATCTTGGCGGGCGCTTCAAAAATCGTCACGCCTTCATAAACACCATGAATCGCCTTGTTCGACGTCTTGCGGACGTTCCATACGTTCTGGCCCGGATTCGACTGCTCCAGCATCTTCAGAATCTTCCAGTCCCAGAACTGAGGATAACCACCGTAAGGCTTCGTCTCTACGTTGTTCCACCACATATACTCCTGGCCCTTGGAAAAGGTCCAGGTGGATTTATGGGCCATGGTACAGGTCTGACAGGCGATACACCGGTTCGTGTTGAATACGAACGTGAACTGCTCTTTCGGATGTTTCTCCTCGTAGATATATGTAGCCATCCGGCCCAATTGCCAGTTATAGACTTCAGGCATTATCGTAACCTCCTTAGCTTGCTGTGTTAAGTGCCGTTAAATTTCCAAATTGCAGGGCGGGCCCACAAGGACCCGCCCCCGTGATTAAATCTTCACGCGGATGTACTGACCTGCAAGATACATCTCCGCAAACCGGTCTTTCAACGGTGACTCCGGCGTATAACCTGTTCGCACAGGCTCCCAGAGTCCCTTACCATGTAACCCACCATCCTCGGCTTTAGAGAACTTGACCAGCGTCTCTTTAGGCGTCGCATTGACTGCGTGGTTATCCGCCTCGTAACCGAATTTGAACTTCATCTTGGTTTTCGCTTTATGCAACAGACTGTCCGTCTGATGCATCGGCATCAACCACGACCGCGTGATGGACTGCTGTCCACCGTAACGGAAGTTCGACTGATACGGCGTCGTCATCGACATCGCGCGCCCGTCAGGCCGTTCCTCATGCGCCTTAACAGTCCGCTCTGTTGATGTCCACGTCGCGTGTTTCATCATGGTGGTGTGGTACGGATACGCCGGGTTGTACTTCGCCCGAAGCATCAAACGCGCCACTTTGTACCTTGGATCGGACGGCTTCCAACCCATGTACGGCCGATCCGCGGGATTCGCGTCACAGTATACATAGTCGCCATCGTTGATTCCAAGATCTTTACACAGGAACGGATTCATGTGTACCTGCCACTCACCAACACCCGGGGATCGCTTGTCCATCCGGTAAGGATCACCAAAGTTGTTGTTCCAGATCATGTTCCAGTCAGTCGTCGCCCAGGACGAATGCGCGGTATGCCTGGATTTCGGAGTGACGCAGTAGAAACGATAACCCTTCTCCCACAAGAAGTTCTTGGTCGTACGTACTGAGGACCAAGGTTTCTTGATGTTCCGCACATGACGAAGATCCGGATCCTGCTCGGATTCCGGAATCCCGTAATCATCCGGACGGATGTAGGGGTTGGTTGAAACGATTACGTTCGGCAGGTAAGGCGTTGCTTCAGGGCCTTCCCTGTGAACGATGAAGTTCTCACCGTATTCGATCGCTTCCGGCTCGTCATTGTAGAACTGGAGGCGGCCATTCGGCGTATAGTACGGTTTCGACTCCGTGTACATCTCCCAGAACGGAGACCTCGGATAGGTCCTGAACAGCATCAGACACGCTCCCGGCTCGCCGTACTTGCCGTTGATGATGTCGTCGATGTTGTAACCCATTCCCGTCGTACCCGTCGTGAACACACGCCGGATCATCGCCTTCGTTCGGTTCGGAGCTTCGCCTTC
>JAZDDD010000722.1:0-6920 GCA_036679545.1 Gemmatimonadota bacterium
GGTGTGACCGTGATGGTTATGGTGCTCGGCGTCGAGAACCTATCCGCCAGCTTAACACCCGTTGCTGATACGGCTGCCGGTTTCTCGAATTGGCTGCCGTCGAGAGCGTGGGTTCTACTCACCGTGGTGGCGGCCGTGACGGCGTTTGCGTCGATGTCAAACGCGGGCATCCTGGCTGCATCACGATATCCGCTTGCCATGGCGCGTGACGGACTCATGCCGAGCCGATTGGCGGTCATCGGCCGGTTTGGTACACCCACGACATCGATTGCAGTCACCGGCGTCTTCATCGTGATGGCGTTGTTGGTGTTGGAGATCGGTCAGGTCGCGAAGCTGGCCAGTGCGGTGCAGCTCGCGATCTTCACGATGGTCAACATCGCAGTGATCGTGATGCGTGAGAGTCGTATTGACGCATACGATCCAGGATTCAAGTCACCATTCTATCCATGGATGCAACTGACGGGTGTCATCGTTCCGATAGTGTTGATTGCGGAGATGGGTTGGCTGCCCGTGTCGTTCACGCTCGCGGTGATCGCCGTTGGGGTGGGCTGGTTTCAGTATTATGCCCGCGCGCGAATTGAACGCGAAGGTGCCATCTTCCACGTGTTCGCACGACTCGGACGGCGGCGCTTTGTGGGGTTAGATCGCGAGTTGCGTGACATCATGAAGGAAAAGGGCCTGCGAGCTGAAGATCCTTTTGATGAAGTTGTCGCGCGAGCCGATGTTGTGGATGAAACCGATGATCTAAAGATGTCAGTGGTCATCGAACGTGCTGCACGACTTCTCGCCGCCCGGTTGCCCACCACGGCCAAAGCGTTAACGGATCTCCTCGAACGCGGCATGAAACTCGGGGGAACCCCCATTGCTCGCGGCGCGGCGTTACTTCATGCCAGAGTGCCTGAGGTGGAAACGTCGGAGATCGTGTTGGTTCGGTCATCTCTTGCCGTGGACACGGACATCGGAGATGAAGCGACCGCGAGGTTGGCAGCCGATCATCCTGTTCATGCGGTTTTCGTGCTCGTGAGCGGCGAGCGCGATCCTGGCCAGCACCTGCGCATACTCGCACAGATAGCCGGCCGGATCGAAGACCCCGGGTTCATTGACGAATGGCTTGCCGGTCACGACGAGCAAGAACTGAAAGAGACACTCCTCCGCGACGATCGGTTCTTGGCCTTGAGGCTGAAAACCGGGACTAAATCCGAAACGCTCATTGGAAAATCGCTCCGGGAACTCGAGATGCCAGAAGGAAATCTTATCGCGCTCATCCGTCGTTACGGTGTGACGGTGGTGCCCCGGGGCAGGACGGTGCTGCGCGAGGGAGACCGACTGACCATTATCGGTGAGCCGAGTGGGCTACGCGAATTGGCGGACCGATATCAGTAAGGGGTGATTCGTTGTTCTGGGGAGCATGATTGTGTCAGCCGTGCTCTAAGTGTTTCCGGAAAAACACGACGTGCAGGAGTGAGCCTGCCACAAACGCCTGGAACCACGATCCACCGGTGCCACTGAGGTTGTCCGTTAACCCGGACCCGGCGGCGAAGCCGACAACCGTCGCGAGGCCAATAACCAATAAGACGCCTCCGGCAAGTGCTTTGCCAAACGCCGGGCGCACCAACCACCAGATAGTTAGGCCAACGGGAAGCCGGTGCAGCACAATTGCTGCCGACAGGAAGGAGCTATTGCCGGCAGATGCGCCAGCGCTGGCGATGGCAGCTCCATCCAACATGGTGTGCAGTGTCAGGCCAGAAATGCCACCGGCCAGTGTGATGCGGTGGGTCCAGTTCTCGACCCGGTGTAAATCAGTCTTATGTAAAACATGTTCCAAGGCCGTTGGGACAAGAGCGCCGATGGCGACCACGACCAGGACCATCCACCCGGCGCCGTTGACGGTTTTCGGCACGATCTCGAACAGGATCAAACCGGTAATGGAGGCGACGATGAGAATATCGAACGCGGTCAGGAGGGCCGATTGATGCCTGAACCAGGCATATATCATCGGCCCGACCCCCAGCATGAGTATGCTGGCGATCAGGATGGTCATGGAGTGGTCGAGAGCATCGCGGGCGAAAGATCGCCGCGGTTGGAACTAAGGAGAAGGGTGGTGTTGGTTCAGGGAGTGAACCGCAAGATCCAAAGTCCACTCTCCAGATCGGACAAGAACAGCAAGCCATTGTGGAGCTGTGGTGCCCAATTCCGGGTCAACGCCGGTCCGTTGTAAACGGAACTCGCCATCTCGCGATTCTGCTGATCCAGTGCGCCCAACAAGTCTCCCGAGACATCTAATACACGGATCCCGTTTTCGTACCACGACAGATACAGCACCCCCGCGGCGTCGTCCATCCAAAAGTTATGCGGTGTTGTTCCAGGAACACGAAATGTTGCCACTTCCTTTGGCCTTTGGAGATCCTTGACGTCCACCACATGGGTAATGCCCGGGGATCCAAAGTCTTCCTCACCGACGAACACGTACCCACCGGCAGGCCAATACCACGCATTATGCGTTTGGCCGCCCTGGGTCAAAATCCGACTGACTTCCACCGGGTTGTCCGGTGTCCCGCCCACGATGCCATTGCCGATATCCAAAATGATCAGGCCTGCATTCCAGTGAGATAGAAATGCCAGACCATCGCGCACATACACGTCATGGAGGAAGCTGGAGCCTCCGTAAAACTCACTGGCAATCTGCGGTTGATTCGGATTGCTGATATCCAAAATGCGCAGTCCGCTGGTCGGGCTCACTCCGTCTACCACGAGGTAAACGAAATTGCCCTCGACCCAGGCGTTATGTACGCCTGTGGTGAGTGACGAGCTGAACCGAGTTATGATGGTGGGGCGAAGTGGATCGGTGAGATCGAGCAGCGTGATACCGTTTTGACCATCACCGGAACCCTCGTGCGTAATGACCGCCAGGTCTCCGCTGCTTCGGACTTTGACGTCGTTCACCACACGCGCGTCGATGCGCACCGAATCCGTAAGAATGGGCGCGGTGGCGTCCGTAATGTCCCACACAAAGAGTGTATTGCCATTTTGCTGGCCGGCGGATGAGGACCGTGTGCCCCACGTTCCCGTGTACACAACATTTCCGTGAACCCAAAGATCCGACGTGAACCGAGTATCGACTCTGCCGGCACCGACGACATTGAGCGTGCCCGATACATTTCTCGCGGTTACGTTGACGTCCACTGAATCGGCGCCCTGACCGACTTGTACGACGACGGTGGCATTGCCCGGCTCATATCCAACAAAATTACCGCTGTTATCGACGAACCCGGCAGAACTTGGCACGACCTCCCAGCACGGAGGCGGGCCACTTACCGGATTACCCGCCGCATCCGCTGTGGCGACGGAAAAATTCCCAACATCACCCTGGCGAAGTGTTGTAGGTCCGTCCGTGATGGTCACGGCGGCCACGTCTGCGTTGGCACATGCGACGATGGTGAAGTGCAGCTCGACCGTGGCGACGGTACCGAGTTCTGCGACGGTGGCCACGAGCACAGCACGATATGCATTGTCCGGCGTACCATCGGGCGCGGCAACGGACACGACAATTGTGCGACTCTCCCCCGCATTGAGGGTGCCGATTTCCGCGGGTGTGACAACGAGTTCTAGGCCAGTGCTTGCCTCACCGGCCGTGGTTTCGAGGCTGGTAACGACGAGCGATATGGGACCAAACGCATCCGAACCGTTATTGGATAGCGCAAATGCAGTATCCCTGGTTAGCGCGAGGTCGATTGTTTGCGCGTCGAAGGCAAATGATGGCCCGTTAGAGTCGGGGTCCAAAAAACATCCCGATGAGGCCATGGCAATCGACAGACCGAGGAGTAACGTGCGCGAAACTCTATTGTGTTGAAAAACCACTTTTAACTTGCCAGTCCTAGTCTGATCCATGAGTGGAACGTACCGTCACCCAACCTTCTGACAAACCCTGTCATTTGTGAGTGATGTACGTCACTCCGAGGGTATAAGTTCCCACGTCCTGTCGCCAATGCACAGTCTTTTGGCTTATGTCGATCGCGACGACGCCACCCTGAGTGTCGGTATCTCCTTCGTATGTGATGAACGCTAAACGCCCGTCCTGTGATATCGCGACGCCGTGCGGATGGGAGATCCCAAGGGGGATCCGCGCAATTTCGACAAGCGAATCCGTCGAGACCAATGAAGCGGAGCCATCCAAACGGTTGGCCGTGACGAGCAGGGTCCCGGCGGGCGACATGGCCAGTTGGGTTGGTCCTGACCCGACCGACACGGTGCGCAACACGCCTCCGGTCGGGCTAACCTGCGCCACCGCTCGAGCCTGGTTGAGCGTCACGTACACGGATTCTGCATCTGGCGCCCACACAAGGTTGAGCGGTTTGCCGTTGTTGTGCCCAACGATTTTCACGGCATGGGTGATCGCCAACGTTCGTGGGTCCAGGAACACGACTTCGTCACTGGCGCTGCATGCGACTGCCACCGAAGCGCCATTCGGCGCGGGTTGGGCGTCGTGTGGTGCGGCGCACACGGTCTTGTTTGCGATAGTCCTCAAACTGTGCAGCTCCATCGCGGTCACTTCACCGAGCACCTCGACGTCGTCGCGGTAATAGTCTGGGATATACGCGACCGTGCCGTCTGTCGTCACACCGATTCGCGATGCGCCAGACATGGGCAGTGGGACCCGTCCGACAAGTCGGTTGCCGGAAGTTTCGAACTTCCAAAGCGTTGGCTCGCCGTGCGACACTGTGACGTACCAATGAGCGTGGTCGGATGTCGCAACGATCCCATGAGGCTCGTCCACTTCCCCCGGTCGGGGGTCCAGTAGGATACTGTCTTCAACCACACCGGTCTCGGCACGCAGCATGAACACTTGATCTGTCGCACCGGAGGTGATCAGGATGTAACCATCGGTAGATCTGGAGGAACAGGACGTGAACGGAGAAATGACCAACGCCAGTGTGACTCCGGTGCGTTGTGCTTTATTCACGTGGTGTTCATGTTGCGGCTGATATGTCGGATGGGGTCGCTGTCGTGGAGAACCAAGCGATGACGCCAAACGTGAGCGTCGAGAGGAGAATCGCGGGGAACACTTGGTGAACTGGAATAGCGATTGGGAGACGTGGCCATATCAGTAATGTTCCGATGCCCACGGCAAAAGATGTTACCACGGCGTTCCCGCGTCCCTTTGCGGAATACAATCCGAAGATCAGTGCCGGGAAGAAACACGCGGCGTATAGGCTTCCGGAAAACGCCGTGAGAGACACGATTCCCCCAGGTGGCCGTAAGGCAAGGACGGCCGTGATGAAAGCAAAAAGCGCGACGTACCATTTTGTTCGTGCCACGATCCCATCGTCCGTTTTGGCTGGGAGCCATCGTTGTACGATGTCACGTTCGAAGGATGACGCCAGCACTAACAGAACGCTGTCAAGCGAAGACATGGCCGCTGCGATCATGGCCACGAGCAGAAAAGAACTGATTGACGGGTGAAATACGTTGGCGTTCGAGAGTAACGTCGGCACCACGAGATCGGTGTCCATGGTCGGGTCGTTTATGATGGCGCGTGCGTATAACCCAATCGGCACAAGCATGGTGTACACAATAAGGAAGAGTAGGGTGGAGACCCACATGCCGCGTTTCCGGGCTGTGTCGTCTTCCAGCGCGTAGAAACGCGACAGTTGGCGGGGTTCCACCATGAACTTCATCGTTCCCGCTACCATGACGCCCAGAAGAACCAAGAACGGCATGGCTGCGTTCCACTGAAACAATTCCGGAGCGATTGTTTGGCGGATGGTTGTGATCGATCCAAGTCCTCCAGCGGCGGACACCGTACCTTGAAAAAGAAGGATGGCGGCGACAAACATGACCAAGCCCTGAATGACATCAGTTTTTACGACGGAAATGAAGCCCCCGACCGCGGTGTATGCTACCACAATGACAAAGACCAACCCGATCGCGACGGGGTAGGGGATGTCGAGGAAGGTTTCGAGTAGATTGCCGATCCCTTTGAACACCGCGATCATATAGAGAAAACTGGCAAACAACACGATGATGGCTGCTGTGACTTGTGCCACGCGGCTTTGAAACCTGGTGCCCATGAATTCTGGGATTGTGACCGCGCCAATTTCTTCGGTGTAACGGCGCAACCGGGGTGCAATCCACGTCCAGGCAAGAACGCTGAAGATTACGGCACAGGGTGCCAGCAGAAGCCAGGCTGCACCGTATGAAAACGCTTGACCCGAAAACCCAACGAACGAGTTTGTGCTCGAATAGGTTGCAAAGAAGGAAATACCGAGCGCCATACCTCCCATTGTCCGCCCGCCAACATAGTAATCCGCCATGCCCTTGGTCGCCCGTTTTCCATCAAGCGCATGTTTGACCATCAGTGCCGTGTAAGCCAGCACCAGCGCGATGGCAAGCCAATGTTGACCGAGCCAATTCATTGCTGCCCCTTGAAAAGTTCCGCCACCTTGGTTTTGACGACTTTACCCATGGCATTGCGCGGTAGCGTGTGCACAGTCACTGCCTTACTCGGGATTTTGTACGGTGCCAACCGATCCTTGGCCCATTGTCGTAATTCTTGCAATTCCACCTGGCCCTGCGTCTCAATCGCAACCGCCACGCACTCGCCCCACTCGTCGTCCGTCAGGCCGACCACGGCGCATTCCTCGACATCCGGATGTGTGCGTAATGTCTCTTCAATCTCGAGAGCGGATACCTTGTAACCACCGGTCTTGATGATGTCCACATTTCGCCGCCCCATCACGCGGTAGTAACCGTCTTCGACGATCGCAACGTCTCCGGTTTTGAACCAACCGTTGGCGAATGCAGCCTGCGTCTCTACCGGACGGCGCCAATATTCTTTGAACACCAATGGGCCCCGGACGTAGATCTCACCAGGATCGCCGTGAGCGACGGTGGACCCGTTGTCATCGACGAGTTGCACATCG
>JAZDDD010000723.1:0-2411 GCA_036679545.1 Gemmatimonadota bacterium
AGATCCATGCGGATCTCTTCAGACGTTGCGCGACCGACGAACCACCAGCCGTTGTAGATCTTGTAGATCGTTCGATCCCGATCAAGTATAAATGTGTAGGGGATGTACACTTCCCCGTGCACCTTGTCCGTCGTATCCGTCATCTGCAATTTGTGGAGCAGACGACGATCGGGATCCATCAAGAACGGCCAATCCGCCGCGAGTGCGGTACGGGTCTCGATCGTATCCATGCGATCGTCAACTGACACCGTGATCATCTTACAGTAGTTGACGCGGAATTCCGGCTGCAGCTCATTCACGTAGGTCGTGAACTGACGGCGATCTTTTGGGCAGTAATATCCACGGCTGAAAATCAAGACGGTTGGGAAGCCACGGATCAATTTGGACAACTTTTGCGACTTACCGTCTTGATCTGGGAGTTCAAAGTCGGGAAAGGTGCTTCCCATCTTCAAGTCGGGGTGCATCGGATAATCCATGTTCCCTCGCTGGTTTCGCGCCAAAGCGCAAGTAGTTTTCCAAGAATACCCACCACCGACATTGGTCAAATAGGAATTTCAATCCATCCACCCCGTGGCGCCGCCCGCGCCGTGTTACCGCCACCGTTCATCGACGCAAGGCATGGGCACCTCGCCGCGCTTTCGTTCGAGCGACGGGTAGTCAGTGTAACCTTTCGCACCACCACCATAGTAGGTCGTCATGTCGCCGGCGTTCAGGTCGGCACCGAGTCGGAGCCGCTGTGGTAGGTCAGGATTCGCGAGAAACTTCCGCCCAAATGCAATCAAATCGGCCTTGCCGTCTCCTACCCATTCCTCGGCTTCGTCACGATCAAACCCGCCGGCGACGATCAGCGTACCGTCGTATTTGTCGCGGATCAATTGCATCATCGATTGCGCTTCAGGATCGTCCCAGGATCCGTTTTCAGCTTCGGGGATGCGCGGCCGCACAATGTGGAGATAGGCGAGGTCATAGTCGTTGAGCTTCTCGACGATGTAACCAAATGTGGCCTCCGGATCATCGTCGGCCATGTCGTTAAAAGCGCCGAGTGGTGAGAGTCGGACGCCGACGCGGTCGGAATCCCAGACTTCGTTCACGGCTTCGATGACGTGCATCAGGAATTTCGCGCGGTTCTCCACCGAGCCTCCGTATTCGTCGGTGCGACGGTTACTCGCTGTCTGGAGGAACTGGTCGAGCAGGTACCCATTCGCCGCGTGGACCTCTACGCCGTCGAACCCGGCGGTCAGGGCATTTCTTGCCGCACGCACGAACTGCTGGACGAGGTACGGCATCTCCTCGAGCTGTACGGCGCGCGGCGTCACAAAGGGCGCGAACGCAGCTTCGCCGTCCTCGTTCTCGATGAACGCCTCTCCGGAAGGCGCGATGGGCGATGGCGCCACCGGAGGCATACCATCGGGCTGTAACGAAGGGTGAGAAATCCGCCCAACGTGCCAAAGCTGTAAGAATATCCGGCCGCCGGCTTTGTGTACCGCATCCGTAACCAGCCGCCATCCCGCGATCTGTTCGGGGGTGTGGACGCCAGGTGTCCAGGCGTAGCCTTGGCCCTGCTGGGAGACCTGCGTCGCCTCGGAAATGATCAGAGCGGCAGAGGCACGTTGGGCGTAATAGCAGGCATTGAGGGTGGATGGAATGTTGCCCGGCTGCCGAGTGCGCGAGCGCGTGAGCGGTGCCATGACAACCCGGTGGGCCAACTCGTAGCGTCCAACTTGAACGGGCTGAAACATCACCTCGCTGGTTGCAACCGGTGCGGATGACGACATGACGACCTCCTGCTCCACCGTCCAGTGGAGCTGCATCAGGGTTCGATCGATGACTCGATTTCGCTACTGTATGCGTTTATCTCGGCAACCGCAGCAGAACATGAGACAAACTCAGAACTGACAGCCAGAGTTCCAATCTCGACATTTTGCATCCTGCCGTAGCCAACACACGGCTCTCTAGCGACGGCAGCGTCACGTGTCCCTTCATTGCCCTTTTTCATAGTTGAATGCGGTCCATTTCGGCGTAGGCACGGACTACCTCAGCATAACAGTCGATAAGGGTCAGTTGATTGGCCACCGTGAGTTCGATCCGGCCGCCTGGGGCGCAGGCTAACCAACGCGCGACCGATGAATTCATCACCGTGCGCACTACCGCGGCGCACGGTGATAAATCTTCTACATCGTCGTCAGTCAGTTGGCCCGTAGAACAGGATAAAACTGCGTGAACACCCAATCCTTCGCAGCACTAGCCTCGTGGCAGCCATTACATGATTCGGCAGGAAACGCAGCTGCTGTCGCTGCATAAGGCGGGGCATTGTGTCCAAAACTGAAGTATGCCCAACCACCAGGTTCATCAGCAAAACGACGGGTATCTTTCACGGCAAGCTCCAATCCCTGAAACTCTCCTTGAAAATA